>JAAYZJ010000454.1 GCA_012514915.1 Lentisphaerota bacterium
GAGCACATGCTGGCCATCACTTTCCACGGCGCGGCGCGGACCACAACCGGTTCGATGCATCTGATCGAGGCCAACGGATTGCGGCTGCTGTTCGACTGCGGCCTCTACCAGGGGCACCGCAAGGAGGCCTTCGAGCGTAACCGCAACCTGCCGTTCGATCCGGCCACGCTCGATGCCGTGATCCTCTCGCATGCGCACATCGACCACAGCGGCAATCTGCCGACGCTGGCGCGGCGGGGTTTCAAAGGCCAGGTTGTCTGCACCTCCGCCACAGCCGACCTGTGCGACATCATGCTGCGGGATTCGGCCTACCTGCAGGCGCAGGATCTGAAATTCGTCAACAAGAAACGGAAGGCGCAGGGCAAGAACCTGTTCGAGCCGCTTTACGAGGAAGAGGATGTGACCCGCATCCTCAAGCGCTTCCGCCCGGCGCCGCTGGGCCGGGAGACCGACCTCGGCAACGGGGTTTCGGTCACCCTGCACGAGGCGGGGCATATTCTCGGTTCGGCGATCATCCAGATCGATGTCCAATCGGCGGCGGGCACGCCCCACCGGCTGGTCTTCTCGGGCGACCTGGGCAACGCCCACCAGCCCCTGATCCGCGACCCGGTTGCCGTTCCCGGCGCCAACACCGTGCTAATCGAGAGCACGTATGCCGACCGCGACCACCCGCCGATGGAGGATGTTCTCGGGCGGCTGAAAGGGTTCATCGAGGACATCCACCAGCAGCACGCCAAGCTGATCATTCCCGCCTTCAGCGTCGGCCGGACGCAGAACATCCTCTACCACCTCAACCAACTCATCGACAAGCGCCGCGTGCCCCGCACGCCGGTGTACGTCGACAGCCCGCTCGCCACGCGGGCCACGGCCATCTATGCCCGCCATCCCGAGTGCTACGACGCCCGCTCCCAGGCCCAGCTCGCGGCGGGCGACGACCCCATCAAGTTCACGGGGCTGACCTTCACCCAGAGCGTCGAGGAGAGCATGGCGCTGAACACGCAGAAGGGTCCGATGATCATCATCTCCGCCTCGGGGATGTGCGAGGGCGGCCGCGTGGTCCACCACCTGCGCAACTCGATCCCCGATCCGCGCAACATCGTGTTGATCGTCGGCTACCAGGCCGAGAACACGCTGGGACGCCGCATCGTCGAACGCGAACCAACCGTCCGCATCTTCGGCGAGCCGGTCGCGTTGAACGCGCGCGTCCACACGATCAACGCCCTGAGCGCGCATGCCGACCGCGGCGGCCTGCTCGCCTGGTTCGATGCCGTCCGCTCCCCCGCCCTGTCGCGTGTCTTCGCGATCCACGGCGACGAGGAGCAGACGGGAGCCATGGCGAGCCTCCTGCAGGCGCACGGCGCGCCGCAGGCCATGGCGCCGGTTCCCGGGCAGCGGATCGTCCTGAACCCCTAGGTCAGCGCCATGAACCCATCGAACGTCCGATTGATCGTCAGCGAGGGTCCCGACAAGGGGCGCACGCTCGCCGTACCGCCGCAGGGTGCCCGTCTCGGGCGCGCCAGCGACAACGACATCGCCCTCTCCGACCCCATCCTGTCGCGCCATCACTGCCGGCTGGACATCGAGGACGACGGCGCGCTGCGTGTCACCGATCTCGACAGCGCCAACGGCACCCTGGTCAACGGCGCGCCCGTGACAGTGCACCGGCTCAGCCCCGGCGACCGCATCCTGATCGGCGATACGTTGCTGACGCTCCTGCCCGACGCGCCGGCGGACGCGGCGGCGGACGCGGGCCAGCCGCCGGCTGACGCCGTCCCGGCGCCGTCCGCACCGGCCGCCGCAGGGCCCACCGCCCCGGTCTTCGTCGACCTCGGGTTCGAGGATCCAGCCGATCCGGCCAAGCCCGCCGCACCTTCCCTCCGTCCGCTGCTGTGGGTCGTGGGCGCCGCCAGCCTGCTGCTCCTGGGAACGGCCCTCATCCTGCGCCTGCCTGGCGGCGACCCTCCGACCGAGCTGCGCCGTGTGGCGGAGCCCGCGCTGCTCCCCCTGGAGATCCACTACGAGAAAGTGGAGGGATCCTCCAACTCGATCTTCCGCTATGCGATGCATCTGGGGCCCGATCGCGTCCTGTCGATCATGATCGACGACCTCGCCGAGAACCGCCATGTCCGCGAGGAGGCCCCCGTCGCGACCAACCTGCTGCGCGAACTCTCGCGCGAGATCGGCGCCAGCGGCTTCTTCAGCCTGGCCGACAGCTACGAGGGGGTCGCGCGCGGCGACCGCCTGAACACCTGGGAGATCACGGTTATCCAGGACCGCCGCGTCAAGCGCTGCCGGATCGCCAACCGGGTGGAGCCGGAGGTGTTCCAGGCGGTGCGGGAGCGGTTGGAGACCTTCGGCAAGAACGAACTCGGCATCTGGGCCATCCAGTTCTCGCGCGACAAGCTCGTCGAGCTGGCCCACGAGGCCTTCACGCGCGCCTGCAACCTGTTCGACGAGCGGGGCATCGCCTACGGCAACACGGCGGCGGCCATCAAGCGGTTCCAGGAGGCCGCCTTCTACCTGGAGACGATCGACCCCAAACCCGATTTCCACGGGGAGCTCATCGGCCTGATGGCCCAGGCCGACGAGGAACTGACGCGTCGCTACGAGGATCAGCGCTTCATCGCCGACCGTGCTCTGAACCTCAAGGAGTGGGCGACAGCCGCCCGCGAGTTGCGCATTCTGCGCGAGATGGTTCCGGACCGCGACGATCCGCGCCACATCGAGGCGACGCGCAAGCTGCTGGATGTCGAGAACCGCCTGAAAACGAAAGGAAGGCCATGATCCGCCTGCTCACCGGCCTCGCCGCGCTCCTGGCGGCCGGCGGCACGCTGCGCGCCGCACCGCCCCCGCCCGCCACCGGAACCCTCGCCCTCGACACCGACCCGCCGGGCTGCGCCGTGACCATCGACCGGGAACGGCGTGCCGTTGCACCGTTCACGACCGATCTCGCTCCCGGCGCGCACCTGGTCTCCGTTGCGCACGATGGGTTCCGGCCGGAATATCGCGAGATCAGCGTGGCGGCGGGCCAGACGCAGCGCGTCCACATCGAGCTGACCCCGTTGACGGGGTTGCTGCTGGTGCAGAGCACACCTCCCGGAGCCGACATTACGATCGATGGTCTCTCGCACGGGCGTACGCCCGCGCTGGTGACCACGCTCCCCCTCGGCAGCTACCGCGTCCGGCTGGAACTGCCGGGCTATCGTCCGAAGGAGGTCGAGACGGCCCTCACGGACCGCGTGCCCCGCCGCGTCAACGTCGACCTGACTTCCAGTTCGGCGACCCTGCATGTCGAGGCCGGCGGGGTGGCGGGTGCGGAGGTGCTGCTCAACGGGGTTCCCCGCGGCACGCCACCCTGCCGGATCGACCGCATTCCCGCCGGCGAGGTGGTGCTGGAGATCCGGGCGCCCGGCCATGTCCCCTTCACACAGATCATGAAGCTGGCCGAGGGCGAAGTGCAGCACATCCAGGCGCGCCTCGATGAGCAACCGGCGACGCTGCGCATCGTCTCGATCCCCGAGCGGGCCCGCGTCTACGTGGACAACGAGTACCGGGGCGAAGCCCCGCTCGATCTCCCCGCGCTCCCCGCCGGCGAGCACCGCGTGCGGGTCGAGCAGGCCGGCTTTGAGCCTAATGCCCGGACGCTGACCCTGGCGCGGGGAGAAAGCCGGACCGAGGAGTTCCGCCTGATGGGCAACACCGGCGGCGTGCTGCTCACCACGGAACCCGACGGGGTGACGGTTCTCGTCAACGGCCAGCCGCATGGCCGGACCGAGGCCGCCGCGGGCGAGGGCCTGCGGGCATCGGCGCCCTATGCGCTGGATCTGCTGCCGGAAGGGACCCACACGCTGCAACTGGTGCGCCAGGGCTACTACGACAAGCGCGTCACGATCGAGATCAAGCGGGGCCAGTCGGAGCCGCTGCATGTCAAGCTGGATCGCCGTTTCATCCCCAATTACGAGGTCACGACCGCCAGCGGCACGTACCGCGGCATCCTGGTCTCCCGCACCGACGACACGATCCGGCTGGAAACGGCCCCCGGCGTGATCTCCCCCTATCTTCTGAAGGACGTCCGTCGTCACCGGCCGCTTCCCGACACGCTTGACCCCTAACCGTCTTTTTTCATTTGTGAGAAAAGGCCCGGTTGACTATACTAATCCCATGCCGGTTCATCCGGCTGCACGACTCGGCTGCACCATGAAACAATTTATTGGCTATCTGGCTTTGACGCTCGCGCCACTTCTCGTGATCCCGGTGGCGGGCTGTGGCGGGCGCGACCGCGCGGCCCTGGTGGCGCGGGGCACCGCCCGGCTCGAGGCCGGCGACTATGCCGCGGCGGCCCGCGCCTTCAAGCGGGCGAGCCGGCTCATCCACGATTCGGCGCCGCTCTCCTACAACCTCGGCACGGCCTGCTTCCACCTCGACAATCTCGATGCGGCCGAGGAGGCTTTCGAGGCGGCACGCCGCATCGACCCCGGCCACCTGGCCGCGGCCGAGATGCTGGCGCGCACCTGGTCGCGGCAGGGCCGGCACGCGGAGGCCATCGGCCTGCTCCTGCCGCTCAGCTCGGGCGCCGCGCACGAGGATCGCCCGCGCCTTCTCAACGCGCTGGCCCTCGTCGAACAACGGACGAACCGCATCGACCTCGCCGTGCTGCACCTCATCCAGGCGACGCGGCTCGCGCCGCGCTACGCACCCTCCTACTACAATCTGGGGTGCCTCCTGGCCGACGCCTATCAACTCTATGCCGAAGCGACCGACCCGTTCGAGCTCTTCACGCGGCTGGCCGACGACGACGATCCCCGCCTGGCACGCGCACGGGAAAGACTGCTGCAGCTCAAGGCGGCCGCAGCCGGCGGCGCCGACGCGTCCCAAGACCGACCGGCGCGCCCCGCCGCCGCCGTCCAACAGGCAATCCGCGAGGGCGATCAGCACTACAAGTCCCGTAAGTGGGGGCCCGCCGAGGCGGCGTTCGCCCGTGCGCTGACCGCCGATCCGCTCAACTTCGACGCCGCCCTGCGCCTGGGGCATGCCCGCCTGGGCGGAGGCAACCCCGCCGCCGCCGTCAAGGCCTATCAGCGGGCCGGCGAGCTCGCGCCAAGCCAGGTCGAGCCCGTCTACCTGCAGGCCCTCGCCGCCTACACGGCCGGCAACCTTGATCAGGCGGCGCAGATTCTCACCTCGCTGGCGATTCCCCGCTGGCCGGCCCACGCCCCCCATTACCAGTTGATGGCCTATGTCCGGGCCGCGCAGCGGCGGATCGACGAGGCCATGATCTACGGGCGCTACTATCTTGAACTGATGCCGGGGACGGACCGCGGGCTGGATCCGTTCCGCGCCTGGCTGGATGCGCTAGCCAACTAGCGGAAAGGGGGCTCGATATGTTGATCCATCTGGGGAGCATCAACCCGTTGATGCACCTCTCGGCCGCGGACGGGTTCGATATCGCCTGCCTGGCGGCCTTGTGCCTCCAGATGCTGCTGGGCTACTGGCGCGGCTTCGCCAGGATGATCGCCTCGATGCTGGGTATGCTTCTGGCCCTGCAGGGGGGGTACTGGCTTTACCCCACCCTCGCCCACTATCTGCGCCAATTGCCGATCGCCGCCGGGCATCCGCTGCTGGGCTCGCTCATTCCCTATCTCGCGGCCATCATCCTCGGCCTGTGCGCCTTTCTGCTCCTGCGGCTGCTGCTCCATCGGTTCTTCCGCCTGCTCGTCGAGCAGCCGATCGACCGGATCTTCGGGATGCTCGCCGGGTTGGCGATCGTGCTCATGGGGCTGTTCCTCGCGGTGACGCTCGCCAGCCTGCTCCCCGAGACCAGCCGCGCCCGGCAAACCATCTGCCGCGACTCCCGCACCGGACGCCTCTTCTCCCCCGCCATCCATGCCCTGCTCGATGCGCGCCCCGAGGCGGTCATCCGCCTCTTCCCCGACAAGCGCAAGAAGCGGCCCGGACGCGTGGCCGTGACCAACCCTCCCTCCACCGCCGCGCGGAAGGCGCCCGCGCGGCGGCAGACGAAACCCTAGGCGGCGGTCGTGGCCGGGCGCGTGACAGACCAGACGCTGGAGGAGATCCGTCAGCGAATCGAGATCGACGAGTTGATCGGCTCGCGCCTCACGCTCAAGCGGGCGGGCTCGGTCTTCAAGGCCTGCTGCCCGTTCCACAAGGAAAAGACCCCCTCGTTTGTCGTCAACCCCGCGCGGCGCACCTACCACTGCTTCGGCTGCGGCGCGCACGGCGACGTCTTCAAATTTCTGATGC
>JAAYZJ010000046.1 GCA_012514915.1 Lentisphaerota bacterium
CAGGCGGGACTGCTGAACCTGCTGGCCATCGCCAGCCGGCAACTCGACACCCACGTGCCGGCTCCGCCACCCTACCCCTTCAGCCCCGACGGCATCGAGACGCAGTTCGTCGCCCTGCTCACGGAGGCGCGGCAGCACTACGCCGCGGCCCTCGCCCCGCTGACCACAGGGGAACTGGACGACCTGCGCACCAACCTCTACGACGCCACGACCGCGAAGATCCCGCACGGCCACAGCTTTCACAAACGGTCGGCCGGACGGCGCGTGACCGACGCGCTGGAAAAGATGGACCGCCGCGCCCTGGCGCGCGCCGCCATGAGTCTGGCGCAACTGGCCGACCCGGCGCTGGCCGACGCCCTGCGCCGGACCGACCGCCGCGTGTTTCCCATCGATGCGGCGCTGTCCCGAACCTTCGGCGGCACCATCCGCAGCCTGCCCACGCCGGCAGGCAAAGTGGTCATCGCCGAGGGCGGCAACCAAACCTATCCCCTCGACAAGCACCCCGACATCTGCCTGCTGATCGATCTCGACGACGGCGACGACACCTACCTCGAAGGCGCGGTCTCGTCCGACACGCCCCTCCTGGCGATCATCGACTGCGGAGGCAGCAACGCCTACCGCGGGCAGCGGCACGGCATTCAGGGATCGGCCCTGCTGGGGTTGTCGCTGCTGGCGACACACGGCTGCGTCAGCAACCGCTTCGAGGCCGTCGACGTCGCCCAGGGCTCGGCCATGGGCGGCGTGGGGCTGCTGGTCAACGAGGCGCAGCACAGCACCTTCCACGGACGCGCCCGCGTGCAGGGCCACGCCCTCGGCGGCTTCGGCGTCCTCCTGAACCGTTCGGGCCACGACGCCTACCACGGTGCAATCTACGCGCAAGGCGTCGGCTCGTCGCTGGGCGTTGGCGCGCTCATCGACCTTCAGGGCGACGACACCTACTTCGCGGGGGGGCTGTACTACCGCGGCTACGACGACTCGCCCGGCTACGCCGGCTGGTCGCAGGGCGTGGGCGTCGGACCGCGCGGCATCGCCAACGGCGGACTGGGCGTGCTGCTGGACGGCGCGGGCGACGACACCTACGAGTACGACTATTTCTCGCACGGCGGCGGCTACTGGTTCGCCGCGGGGTTCGCCCGCGACTTCGGCGGCAACGACCAGCGCCTCGGCGCCACGCGGACCATGTGGGACGGCACGGAACGGCAGGAGAAACGGTTCGTCCGCTGGGGCCTCGGCTTCGGCTGCCACTACGGGGTCGGCATCGTCATCGACGACGCCGGCGACGACCTCTTCACGGCCAACACCGCCGACACCGCCTTCTGCTGGGATTTGGGCACGGGGGCGATCCTCGACCTGGGGGGCAACGACACCTTTTCCGGCAGCGGCGCGGGACGCGCCTCCAACGCCGGCCTCGCCCTCGTGATGAACGTCGGCGGCGACGACACCTTCACCGGCGGCAACTTCGGCCACGCCAACCCGGCGGTCAACTACCACCCCATGCCCGAGGCGGGCGGCAATTTCGCCTGCTTCCTCAGGTACGGCGGTTCGAACCGCTTCAGCAACCTCAAGGCGCAGGAGACGACCGGCGCGGTCCGCGGCTGGGCGGGCGGTTTCTTCCTGGAGCGCGACGCGCTGCCGGCGCGCCTGATGGATCCCCCGCAGGAGATCCGTGCTCCATGACGAACCACCAGGCAGTCTGGAGGGCCGGAGCATGGCGGGCGGCACTCGCCGCCTGCCTGGGCCTGCTGCTCGCGACGCCGCTGCACGCCGCACAGCTCTCCCTGTCGATCCGCGTCAACCGCACCCGTGTCTATCTGGGCGAATCGGTCCAGCTTCAAGTCCGGGTCGACGGCACGAACGAGCGCAACCTCGACATCCGCTTCCCCTCCCTGCAGAACGCCGAACTGGAACTGCTCGGTTCACAGGACAACAGCAGCCGCAGCATCCAGATCATCAACGGTCAGATTTCGCGCCGTGTCACGCGGGCGCGCACCTATGTCTATCAACTCACGCCCCGGGCGGCCGGGCGGCTGGCAGTGGGTTCCGTCGAGCTGGAATGGAACGGCCAGCATGCCGTGTCGGGCGGCCCGGTGATCGACGTCGTCGGACTCGAGCAGCGTCCGGACATCCAGGTGGCCATCGAGGCGACGCGGCAGACGGTCCTCGTCGACGAACCCTTTTCCCTGTCGCTCTGTGTCCGTGTGGCGGCGCTGCCGGCGCCGAACGAGTCGGTTGAGCCGCTGCATCCCCGGCGCCCCCCTCATCTGCAGGCCGATTTCCTTCAGATCGAGGAGATCGCCGGTCTGCAGCTTCCCGATCTGAAGGCGTTGCTCGAAGGCATGATCATTCAGGGGGGGGACGCCCCGGCCTTCCGGATCAACAGCTACCAGTCGGAGGGCTTCGGCGGCTTCTTCAACCTGGGATTCGGCAGCCCCTTCGAGCCGCAGCCCTTCCACTTCCGCTTCCCCGTCAAACGGAGCGAGCACAACGGGGCGATGTTTTGGGAGTACCGGATCACACTCGACTACACGGCGCGGAACGAAGGCGACTACACCTTCGGCCCCGTCACCTTCAAGGGCGAGATCATCACGGGCGCCGACGAGCGGAGACAGGCGGTCCTGGAAGAGGTCTTCACAGTCGGTTCGGCCGTCACCATCCGCGTGGTGCCGCCACCCGAGGCGGGACGTCCCGACGCCTTCATCGGCACGGTCGGACGCGGTCTGCAGGCCCGCGCGGCGCTCGACACCTCCGTGTGCAAGGTCGGCGATCCGCTGATTCTGACGCTGGAAATCACCGGTGCGCTCAGCCTCTCCAACCTCCGTCCGCCCCTGCTCGACCTGCTGCCGACCGAGGACTTCCGCATCTATGCCGAGCCGCATGAATCGGAAACGCTGGCCAGCGGCAAGCGTTTCCGCTACCGGATCCGCCCGCTGCGCCCGGGCACGCTGGAATTCCCCGCCATTCCCATTGCCTACTTCAATACCGACCAGATGGAGTACGTGACCGTCCACACCCTGCCGCTGCCGGTGCAGGCCCACGCGACCACCGAGATCGCTGCGGATGACAACCGCGAACCCCGTCACGCGACCCAGGCCTTGACCGCCGCCGCCAAGCGGCCCGACGGGATCTTCGCGGCGCCGGCCGCCGGGCTGGCCGCCCGCGGCCTGGCCCCCACGGTGCCGCGGGTGCTCCGCACGCTCCTCGCGCCGCCTGCCGTCTTTCTGCTGGCGCTACTGCTGCGCGCCCTCTGGCGGCGCCGGCACGCCTGGCGGCTGCACCGGCGCCGCCGGGGCGCCCTCGCCCGCGCCCGCCGCGACCTGCGGCGCGCCAAGCGGCTGACCGCCACCGATCCCGCCGGGGCGGCCGGCGCCGGCTCGCAAGCCGTGCGCACCTACTTCGCCGAACGTCTGCTCGAGTCCGCCGCGTCGAGCGTGACCGCCGCCGACCTGCCCGGCCTGCTGCACCGACACGGAGTGCCGCGCGAAACCACCGGGCCATTTGTCGAGGTCTTCGCCGAGCTGGAGCAGCTTCCCTTCAGGCCGCATGCCGCCACGACGGAACGCGTCCATGAAGGGTTGAGGCGGCTGGAAACCGGACTGACCACGATCGACCGGCGGCTGACGCGGCCGGTCGCTCCCCGGCCGGGTGGGTCGGCAGCCGGGGTGGCGATCCTGCTGCTGTTCCTGCTGCCGGCGGCCGCCCTCGCGCGCACCCCGCTCCCCGACGCCTTTACCTGGGAACGGGCCAACCAGGCCATGGCCGGGGCGCAGGACGCCGAGTCCTATCTCGCCGCGGCGCGCATCTACAACGACCTGGTGCTGGCGGGTGGTGCCACGGGGCCGCTCTTCCACAACCTGGGCACGGCCCTGCTGCTGGCGGGAGACGCCCGCAACGCCGAGGCCGCCCTGTTGCGGGCCGAGCGCCATCTCGGCGCCGTCCCCGAGGTCCGCACCAACCTGAGGCTGGCCATCGGCGCCCGTACGGGACAGCCCGACGCCCCCCTCCCCCCCTCGCGCGTCCTCCTGGCCTGGCACTACCAGTTGCCACTCCATCTCCGCATCTGGCTGACCCTGGCGGGCTGGTGCCTTTTCTGGGCCGGACTGACCCTGCGTCTGGCGACACCGCCCCCCGTGACCCACCAGCCCGTCCCGCGCCGGCGCACGTTCACCCATCTCCTCGCCGGTCTCGGGGCGACCCTGTTCGTCCTCTACGGCGGCAGCTCGGCCTTCACGCTGCTGCAGGAGCAGCACGACTCCCGCTTCTGGCCGGAACGGACCCTGGCCCCCGCCGAAGGTAGGGTGCAGGAGGAGACGCCATGAGATTCGCACGGCCCCGTTTCATCTGCCGCCCGCTGGTGCTCGCCACCGTGCTGCTTGCCGGCTTGCTGCCAGCCGCCGAGTTCCATGGCGGCAGCCTGACGTTGGATCCCCCGCGTCCGTTCGTCAACCAGTCCTTCTCCCTGCGACTCGAGCTGGTCGTCTCCGCCGGCTGCGAAATCCGGAACATCCAGCTCGGCGGTCTTCCTGCCGACCTCCCGCTCGAACTGGGCGAGCTGGTCACCCAACCGGCCGTCCGGGAAGTCCGCGACGGACAGAGCGTCGACGTCCACCGCTTCCGCAGCGAGGGACGGGCGCGGACGGCCTTCACCATCACCCTGAGTCCCTGGGTCCAGTTCGTGCTTGTCGAACGGCGCACCTCCGGCTTCTTCTCCAGTTGGAACTCCTCGCAGCAGCGGCTGCGGCTCCCGTCCACCGCGCTCACCGCGCGCGAACTTCCGGCGGCGAACCGACCGGATGATTTCACGGGCGCCATCGGCCGGTTCGAGCTGCGCGGCCGCATCGAGCCCGACGTCGTCATGCCGCAGGACATCGTCAACCTGACGGTGGAACTGGGCGGCGAAGGGTTTCTGGGCGACGCGCGCCCGGCCCTGCCGGCCCTCGACGCACGCCTCTTCAAGGTCTATCCGGCGGCGGAGCAGCCGGCGGCGGGGACGACACGGCGGGTGCTCTCGCAGGTGATCATTCCCCAGACGACGCAGGCGGTGAGCGTCGCGGCGGTGCGCTTCACCTATTTCGATCCCGTTGAAGAGCGCTACCGAACCACCACGGCCGGACCGTTCCAACTGACCTTCACCACGCGCCAGCCGAGCGACGCACCGGCGGTGCGTCAGCTTGCCCTCGCGCCTGCCGCCGAAGAGGATCGCGGCGAGGAGCAGGACATCAACGCCAGCATGCACCGTGAAATCCGGCGTCTCCTGCCGGCCGCCATCGGCCTGCTGGCCGGGCTCGCCGCGCTGGCGGCGATCCGCCCGACGCACAAGCGGCTGGCCATCGTGGCCGGCCTCCTCGTTTGCCTCGGGGCCGCGTGGGGCGTGCGCCTGGCCCTGGATCGCGGCGCGGGGATCCAGCATCCGCTCGCGCAAACCGTGCGGTTGCGCCTGGCGCCGGGACAGCGTGCCGGCACGATCGTCGAACTGCCGTCGGGCACCCCCGTGCAATTGCTGGAACGGAGCGGGGCCTGGATGCGCGTCGAGGCGCGCGGGCGCCGCGGCTGGATTCAGGAAGCCGCGCTGCGCGCACCTAGCGCGCAATAAAGCACGCATCGCCGGTGAACCTCAACGCCGGCACGTCCCCACGCGTGCCCGGTCG
>JAAYZJ010000455.1 GCA_012514915.1 Lentisphaerota bacterium
CTCCGAGGACGAGCAGGAAGCCGTCTACCGGCGCCTGCTGCGGCAGGTCGGTGAACTGCCCGTCACCTTCCGCACGCTCGACGCCGGCGGCGACAAGGTCCTGGCCTACTTCGACAGCGCCGTCGAGACGAATCCCGCCCTGGGACTCCGCTCGACGCGCTTCACCCTGCGCCACCCCGAGATCTTCGACCGGCAGCTCCGCGCCATCCTGCGCGCCTCGGCCGACTGCGACGCGGTCCGCATCATGTTCCCCATGATCGGCTCCATCGACGAATGGCGGCTGGCCCGCGCCCGCTTCAACCACTGCGCGACGCAGGTGATGGCCGAGCAGGCCAACGGGCACCGCGTCCGGCTGGGGCTGATGGTCGAACTGCCCGCCGTCGTCGACCTGATCGACGATTTCGCCGCCGACGCCGCCTTCTTCTCCATCGGCACGAACGACTTCATCCAGTACACGCTCGGGGTCGACCGGACCAACGAGAAGGTGGCCGGCTACTACTGCCCGCACCATCCGGCGGTCCTGCGCGGGCTCAAGCGGATCGCCGACGGCGCCAACCGGCGGGGCATTCCCGTCTCGGTGTGCGGCGAGATGGCCCACGATCCGCGCTACATTCCCTTCTTTGTCGGCATCGGCGTGCGCGAACTGAGCGTCGACCCCGTCTATCTGCCCAGCGTGCAGCGCGAAGTCGGCCGCTACACGATTACCGAGGCGCAGCACTATGCCCACTCGCTGCTGCTGCAGCCCACCATCGCGGGCGTCGAGGAGCGCCTCCTTGGCATCCCCCATCCAGTCATCCAGACTCCCGCCCCATGAACCTACCACCACCTCCACCCGAGACGATCGCGGACTATCTGCATGCGCCCGGCACCCTGCGACGCGACGCGGCCTGGTGCCGTCTCGCGCCGGACCACATCGCCGCCATCGAGACGGCGGCGGCCGAGCTGCTGCGGCGGCCCGACCGCCTGGCCGACCTGGCCCGCTGCGCCTCCAGCCTGACGGAACCGGGGGCGTGGGATGGCGCGGCCTGGCGCGACACGCCGCGGGACGCCAGCGCCGGCGAGCGGTTCTTCCTGATCCTCCCCCTGCTGCAGCGGGTGCGCGGTCTCCGCGACTGGTATGCCGCCCGCTCGATTCCCGAAGCGGTGCTGCTCGACACGCTGAGCGACCTGACGATCTGGATCGAGACCAACCGCGAACGGAGCGGTCTGCCGGGATTCCGCGAGATCGGCTGGCTGCGCGAGCATTTCAGCGGCCGGGTGATCCGGCTGGGCCGGCTGCAGTTCCAGCCCGCGTTGTTCGGACATCCCCTCTTCGTCCTGCGGAATTGCCGGTCGCGCGCCGTCTGCCTGGTTGCCGGTGCGGGGCACGGCATCACCCCGCAAGGGATCTACGCCGACAGCGAAGGGGCCGCGGGACCGGTCACCGAGCTGGTCTGCGAGGAGGAGGGCGGCGAAATCCGGCGCGGGCATGTCGTGCAGGCCGACGGGCGGATCGCCGCGGCGCCGACCGTCTTCGCGTCGGACGCATGGCGGCGCGAGCTCGCGCCCGGCGACGCCGTGCTGGCGCTGCACATTCCCGCGGGCGCCCCGCTCGATCCCGTGGCCTGCCGCGACGCCTTCCGCCAGGCCGAGACCTTCTATCCCCGCCATTTCAGCGATCTGCCGGCGGCGCGGGCCGTCACCTGCAGCAGTTGGCTCCTCTATCCGGGATTGTGCGATCTGCTGCCGCCCGACGCCAACATCGTCCGCTTCCAGCACGCCTTCCATCGGTTTCCCGTGGCGGGAGCGACCTCCCGCCAAACGATCGAGCGGGCCTTCCCGGGCGGCGTGCTCCCCCCCGACCGCGGGGCATTGAGGAGCACCCTGCAGCGGCGGCTGTTCGACCATATCCGGCAGGGCCACGCGCCCATCGGCGCCGGGGGCCTCGTCCTGCCGCCGTTCTCCCAGGACGCGTTCTCCCGCGACGACCCTGCGGGCGGTGCATGACGAATCAGCATGGCATGATACAGCCTGCGCGGTGTGAACGCTAAAAAAAGCCAATACAATTGGCCTTTTTTGCGCACAGAAAACTGGGGGTGAAAGAGACGAAAGGTGGTGGCGGCTGAGGGACTCGGACCCCCGACCGACGGATTATGATTCCGCTGCTCTACCAACTGAGCTAAGCCGCCTGGAAAGGAAACGCGCTGACTATAACGCATCACGGACGGGTTGGAAAAGC
>JAAYZJ010000456.1 GCA_012514915.1 Lentisphaerota bacterium
ACGACTGGCGGCGCAAGTTGAAGCGCCCTTGGTTGAAGCGCCCCAAAATAAGCCTTGTGGAGTGGGTGGAACGCCGGATGCGCGGACACTCCATCCCGTGCCTCAACCAACCAGCGAGCCGCGGAGAACGCGCAGGAAGGCCCCAGCCGCCCGTGTCGCGCGTCGCGCGGCTCAGCGCTGCGGACGGGATGATTCCCCGGCGACAAGACCGGCCAGCTCGTCAGGCGTGATGGTCACGATGTCGCCGCGGGTCCGCAGGGCCAGCGCCGCCAGGGCCTGACCGTACGCGAGGCCCGCCCGGAAGTCGCCCTCCAGCCAGCCGTGGATAACCCCGGCGGCGAGCGCATCGCCGGCCCCGACGCGGTCGAGCACGGCCGTCGGCTGGGCCGGCTGGCTGACCGTTTCCGTGCCATCCCAGGCGACCATCCCCGCCTCGCCCACGCTCATGACAATCTGCCGTGGCTGGAACCGCTCGCGCAGTTCCGCGATGACCCATTCAGGATCACCGTCGATGCCAAACACGGTTTGCGCATCCGACTGGCCGATGAACAGGAGCTCGGCGCCGCGCGCCAACGGCTCCAGTACGCGCTGCGCGGCGTCGGGCGTCCACAGCTTGCCGCGGTAGTTGACGTCGAAACTGAAAGGCGTGCCGCGCTCGCGCGCGGCGGCGACGACGCGGGCGACGGCCGCGCGGCAGCCCGCCGACAAGGCGGGGGTGATCCCCGTCAGATGCAGCAGGCGCGTGTCGAGCAAAGCCGCCAGCGGCAGGTGATCCGGATCCATGCAGGCGGCACAGGAGCCGGCGCGATCGTAGGTCACCCGCACGGGCGTCGGTTTGAGGCGCAACTCGACATAGTAGGTGCCGACCCGTCCCTCGCGGCACCACTCCACGTGCGAGAGGTCGACTCCGCGCTGACGCAGGGCGTTGGCGACCCGGCGTCCGGTCGGGAGATCCGGCAGCCGGCTGGCCCACGCCACGCGCCGCCCCAGTTGGGCCAGCGCGCAGGCGACGTTGCTTTCCGCGCCGCCGACATGCAGCGCGGCGGCCTCCGCCTGTTCCAGCGCGATTCCCGGCGCCACGCTGATGCGCAGCATGGTTTCGCCGAGGGTGGTCAGGTCGTAGCGGGCGTCATCAGCGCCCATGCGCGGCCCCCTTCCAGGCCCCGCGCATCTCCTCGGCGCGCCGCTTGAGCTGTTCCGGCGCGAGATCGGGCGAGAGGAGCGTGGAGCCGGCGGCGACGGCCGCCGCACCCGCCTGGCGCCAGGCGGCGATGTTGTCGGCCGAGACGCCTCCGGTCGGCACGAACTCAACATCGTTGAAGGGGGCGCGCAGCGCCTTGAGATAGGCGGGGCCCAGCACCTCGGAGGGAAAAAGTTTGAGCAGGCGGCAGCCGTGGGCGACGGCAAACTGAACCTCCGTCGGGGTGAGGACGCCCGGCAGGTGCAGCACGCCGTCGGCGCGCGCCTGCTCGACCGTGGCGGGATCGAACCCCGGCGAGACCAGGAACTGCGCGCCGGCCTTGACAGCCACACGGGCCTGTTCGGCCGTGCAAACCGTCCCCGCGCCGATGATCATGCGGGCGCCCATGCGATCGGACAGCCGCCGGATGTGCGCCTCAGCCGCCGGGCTGTTCAGCGTCACCTCCAGCGCCGTGAAACCGGCGCGGCACAAGACGTCGGCCATGGCGCCGAGCGCCTGCTCGTCGAACACACCGCGGACGATCGCGATGATGCCTCCGTCGCGGATGGATGCAATGGCCTCTTCCCTGCTGACATGCTTCATGGCTGATACTCCTGCGCACCTGGGATGCGTCTTTTCAGCGGCAAGCGTACTTCATGCCGCGTCCGCCTGTCAATCCCGGGTCAATCCCGCGCGGAACATCGCCACATGGCCCGTCAGCGTGTATACTATCCGCATGTTCAACCCTTGTCGCCCATGGATCCTGGCCAGCCTGCTCGCGGGGACGGGGTGCTCCGATGAAAGGACTCCCATGAATCCGCACTGGAACCGTCTGACGGACGAGGAAGCGCGCGTCATTGTCCACAAGGGGACGGAGGCGCCTTTCTCGGGCCAGTATGAAAACCAGACCACGGCGGGCGTCTATACCTGTCGCCGCTGCGACGCGGCGCTGTACCGCTCGACGGACAAATTCGACGCGCGCTGCGGGTGGCCGGCTTTCGACGATGCCGTTCCCGGCGCCGTTCTGCAGCGTCCCGATGCCGACGGACGGCGCACCGAGATCGTCTGCGCCTCCTGCGAGGGCCATCTGGGGCATGTGTTCACCGGCGAGGGTTTCACGCCGCGGGATGTCCGTCACTGCGTCAATTCCATCTCGATGCGGTTCGTGAGCGCGGACGAGCTCGATACCCGCTTCGAGCGGGCCGTCTTCGCCGGAGGATGCTTCTGGGGCGTCGAGTACTACCTGCAAACAGCGCGTGGCGTGATCCAGGCCGTCAGCGGATTTACCGGCGGGCATGTCGAGCATCCGACCTATCGGCAGGTCTGCAGCGGAACCAGCGGACACATCGAGGCCGTCGAGATCCTCTTCGATCCGCACCAGACGAGCTACGAAGCCCTTGCCCGCCTGTTTTTCGAGATCCACGATCCCACGCAGGTGGACCGCCAGGGCCCGGATGTGGGCGAGCAGTACCGCTCGGTCGTCTTTGCACGCGGCGGCGCGCAGATCCGCGTCGCCGAGGCACTGATCGCGCGTCTCAAGCGCAAGGGATTGGCCGTCGCGACGCGCATTGAACCCGCCGGCCGGTTTTGGCCGGCCGAGCCGGAGCACCAGGACTACTACTTCGTCCACCGGAAGACTCCTTACTGCCATCGGCCCGTCAAGCGCTTCGACTAAACCATCGCCAGGGCGAGGCGTCCCTGCCGAGCCGCACAGGTAGGGCAAGGCGCTTGTCCTGCAAAGCTATCGCGAAGCAGGGTCGCCGCCAGGCCGCTCGCTGCGGCACGCGCCGGGAAGCATGCCCGGCACGCGCACGACGGGCGCTTGCACCGATCGTCGTGGCGCCGTCAGGCGCTCGTTGGCGCAACATGCCCTCACGGGCACCCTACGAACGTGCCGGCCGGCGGACGATGAAGAGGACGCCGCCCAGCGCGACGTACAGCAGCGTCGCCGCGACGTAGAGGATGGAGAGGGCGGCGGCATCAGCCGGCGTCCGCCCGACGGCCTGCATGAACCAGACGTACCCCGTGTCGCGGAACCCGATTCCGAAGATCGAGAGCGGGATCATCTCCATCAGCGTGATGAAGGGGACGAAGCCGCAGAACGGCAGCAGCGGCAGGCCGAGCCCGATCGCCCGGCTCAGGCTGTAGACCGCCGCGATCGCAAAGAACTGGAAGACAAAGGCGATGCCGATGCTCTGCACCCAGACGCCGGGTTGCTGCGTGTAGGCGCGGATCGAATCCAGCACCTGGTCGAGCACCCGGACGACCGGCCCCCGCAGGCGGGCCGGCAGTCGCCCGGCGATCCGCCGCAGCAGACGCTGCTCGATCAGGGCGGAACCGGCGGCCACCAGCCCGCCCAGCGCCAGCGCCGGCAGGAACAGGAACCGCGCATCCCAGTGGGGAATCGCGGCGCGCGCCACGAAGGGAAAAATCAGCCCGTAGATCGCCAGCGCGAGAAACCCGGTGAGCCGGTCGACCAGGATCGAGGCGGCCGTGTGGGCCGTACGCGAGGTGTGGCGGCCGATGTCGGCAATGCGGTAGGCATCGCCCCCGATCGTCGACGGCAGAAAGAGGTTGAAGAAGGAGCCGGTCAGATGGCTGGCGAAGAGGCGGCCCAGCGGCTGGCGGATGCCGTCGGCGGCCAGCAGGAGCTTCCATTTCAGCGAGCTGATCAGCGTATTCGCCGCCAACAGCGCAAAGAAGAGCAGCAGCCACCCCTGCCGCGCGTCCTGCAACTGCGCCCGCAGCGCGTCCACGTCGACGCGGCGGTAGAGCAGCCAGAGCAGCCACGTGCTGACAATCACCTTCGCCAGAACCAGCAGGCGTCGCTTCATCGGCTACACCTGTCCGATCACCCGGGCGGGGACGCCGACCGCCAGGCTGTGCGCGGGCACCGCCCGGTTGACGACGGCCCCCGCGCCGATCACGCAGCGACGGCCCACACACGCCGCATCGAGCACCGTCACCCGGGCGCCGAACCAGCAATCCTCGCCAATCACCAGCGGGCCCTTGGTGCACATGCCGGTCTGGTCGGCGAACGGCGCCGCGTCGCGGTAGTCGTATTCGCCGCCGCTCAACAGGTAGCCGTAGGCGCCGATCATGCAGCCCGACCCGATCGTCAACTGATTGGAGGAAAAGAGGGTGCAGTTGGCCGAGAGGTTGGCCCGTTCGCCCAGGGTGATATCGCCGTTCTTGCAGTAAAGGATTGAATGGCGCCCGATGTAGACCCCGTCGCCCAGTGCGATCCCCGCGTTGCCCTCGCCCTTGGCGTCCAGCGTGACGTCATCGTCGAGGATGCAGCCGTTCCCCAGCGTGATCTTGTGACAGTGGCGCAGCGTCAAGCCGCGGCCGAAGACCGTGCCGTGGCCGCAGCGGCGGAACATGCAGGGATAGGCAAGCTTGCGCAGCGCCAGACCGAGCGCCCCCGGCAGATTCGCGAACAGGAGGACAATCAGCTCGTTGCGGAACACGCGCCAGCCGGCGACCGCGCCGTGCGTGAGCCGGCAATAGGCGCGCAGGGGCGATCCCCCGCCCGCCCGCAGTTCCTTGACCTTGTAGGCCTCCGCCATCACGCCCCGTCCTCCCCCGCCGTTTGGAGCGCGCCCATCAACCGGGTCTGCACGGCCGACGGCGAGTATTCGCGCAGGGTGAAGGCCCGCCCGGAGGCGCCGAGTCGCGCCGCCAGCGGGGCATCGTCCAGCAACAGGTTCAGACACTCCTGAAACTCGGGATAGTCGCGGAACCACAGTCCCGCCCGCGCCCGCCGGGTCTGGTCGCGCAGCACCACCCCGCGGTCATGCACGAGCGACGGACGCCCCGCCAGCCAGCTCTCGAGCAGCACGATGCCAAGGCTCTCGTTGACGGACGGATGACAGAACGCCACCGCCCCCGCCATGGCGTCGTGCTTGTCCTGCTCGCCGACGAACCCGAGATCGATCAGATGCGGCCCCATGCCGGCAGGCACGTCGACCGCGCCGCTCCCGGTGAGCACAAGTTTGACGTCCCGGCCCGTCAGCCGCCTGAAGGTTGCCCAGTAGTCAATCAGCAGCGGCGTCCCCTTGAGCCCCTCACGTCGTCCGCAGTACAGGATGTAGGGCGCCGTCAATCCCTGTTGCCGCGCGCAGGCTGCAGGATCGGAAGCAAAATCGGGGAGCGCGAACCCGACCACCGGGCCCGGACGCCCCGGCGCCGTGATCCCCCACCCGAAAAGGCGGACGGCCAAGTCGCGCTCCGGTTCCGTGTTGAAGATGAACCCGCGCACGGTCTGGAACACGCGGGCGATGCGGCGCACGCGGGCGAAGGGCTCATCGTGCAAGCAGGGAACGAGAAGCACCCGCTCCGGCGCGATCTCCGCCACCGCCAGCGTCAACCCGAACAGGTAGGGCCCCGCCAGGATCCAGTCGAACGCGTCGGCATGCTCCCGCAGATACGCCTCGAGCGCGCGGCTGTTGACGTTGTTCGCGATCCACAGCTCCTCGTCGGCATCGCTCACCGCGCGCCCGGCGCTGATCGGCTCCTGCACCCGCAGAAAGGCCTCGATGTCCCGATCCTCGTTGACCGGGAAGCGCATGACACGCAACCCCTCGTGCTCGATGGTTCCCGCCGGCAACTCGTTTGCCCAGGTGAAGTGGTTCCGTGCACAGGTGGTCAGCAGAGTGACCTCACATCCGGCGCCGCGGGCGAGCTGGGCCAGGTTGAGGAGCAGGGTCTCGGCCCCGCCGACGGCGCCGCCGGCCGCCAGGCGCGGCGCGACGACGGCGATCCGCAGCGGGCGGTTCGGACGCGGCGTGGCGTGGGGGGCGGTGCTCATGACGGCTTGTCGGACGGTGGCAGCCGCGCCTCGAGTGCGCGGAGGCGCGCCTCGAGTGCGTCGATCCGGGCCTGGTCGCGCGTGGCGACGATTTCGGTGGCGGCGAGCAGCATGCCGTTGACCTGGTTCTGCTGCGACCAGAGGCGGTAGGTGTAGAAGCGCAGCAGACTCCAGATGCCCTGCTTGAGGCGCTTGAGCAGCGGGGCCATCCGGGCACGCCGTTCGACGATCTCGAAGTCGTTGATGTCGACCTGCGCCGCCTGGCGCAGGCAGGCGAGGTACCGCTCCAGGAACTGGGCGTCGTCCTGCAGGTTCGCGAGGTTGAACCTCTCGGCGCGCGCCACGGCGGCCTCGTCGTACTCGCCACGCGCCCGGCGCTGCGCCACGCGCTCCCGGATCTCCCGGACGATCGCATCGGTGTCCAGCCCGTCGGCGCCGATGGTCAATGAAGGAGTGTCAGACATGTTGGAATACTATAGCATGCCCCGCACCCGGCGACTAGTCTGTTCCCAGAAACAAAAAAACAAAAAAACCGGCAGGCCGAGACCTGCCGGAAGAATGGGGCGAAAAACGGGATTCGAACCCGCGACC
>JAAYZJ010000457.1 GCA_012514915.1 Lentisphaerota bacterium
CTCGCATCGTTCACTCCTACAAGTAGCGAAACCATTCTTCGAGGAACCGGATGCGGTAGTCCTGCACGTCCGGATCTGTGGGGGCGCAAGTCGCTGGTTTACAGCGACTTGCGCTACCCGGCCATTCGACAAATGGGGGATTGGCGGACGGGGCTGGGTGGTGGTACGGTATTTGCATGAAAAGGCCGTTACGGGGTGACGTTCCCGTGCGCGAAGGGGACAGGCACGATGTGCCCCTCTGGGTTTGCTCCTGGAAGCCCCTGCGTCGGATCACCTCGCCGCCGCATCCAGTTCGCGGGCGACCCGGTGCCAGTCGTCATGGGGCAGGGGGGCGTCGGCGGCCGCGACGATTCCCTCGATGTGCTCCCGCTGCTTGACGCCGACGATCGCCGCGGTCAGGGCGGGATGGGTCAGCACCCAGCGGATCGCCAACTGCGCGACCGTCAGCCCGTGGCCCGCGGCCAGCGGACGCAGCCGGTCCAGGGCGTCGAGGATTCGCCCGAACCGCTCGCCGGTGAACTCGGGCAATTCGGCACGCCGGTCGGAAAAGGTCGTCGAGCGGTCGTAGCGCCCCGCCAGCAGGCCTCGGAAAAGGGGCGAGTAGGCGATGACGCCGATGCGGCGCGAGAGGCAGTAGGGCAATTCGTCGGCTTCGATCTTGCGGTTCAGCAGGCTGTAGGGGGGCTGCAGGCAGGCAATATCGAAGTGGCGCCCGTACATCCGCATCTGCTCGGCGTTGAGGTTGCTGACGCCGACCCAGCGGATCTTGCCCTCGCGGCGGAGTTCCGTCAGGGCGCAGGCCACCTCGTCCGGGCGGGTGAGGGGATCGAACGCGTGAATCTGGTAGAGGTCGATCCGGTCGGTCCGGAGCCTTTTCAGCGAGGCCTCGCAGGCGCGCCGGATATAGGCGTAGGTGGTGTCCGGGAAGCGTTCGCCGTTGGCCTCGATCCGCCAGTAGAACTTGGTGGCGAGCACGAAGCGGTCGCGCAGCCGGTGGCGCTGAAAAACCTCGCCGAGAGCGGTCTCGGCATAGCCGTTGCCGTAGGCGTCCGCCGTGTCGATGAAGTTCACGCCGAGATCGGCGGCCGCGCGGACCGCCTCCTCCCAGGGGGAGAGCGGGATGTCGCCCCAGAAGGCCGGCGACAACTGCCAGCAGCCGAAGGCGATGCGGGAGACGTTCAGGTCGGTTGCGCCAAGTTGCACGGTTTGCATGGGCTGGTACTCCTGTGTCCGGTTGTCCGATTCCGGCGGCAAGCCTGCCGGATGCGTGCGGATGCCACAGCGGTCTCGCCACCCCTGTGGGCCACAACGGACAGGGTGCCATGACCGGGAGGCTCCGTCAAGGTCGCATGAAGTTCACACTTGGCAGGCAGGCGTGTTTCTCTGTACAGTAATCCCCGCAACCCCGTCCAGGCTGCCGCGGGCGATCGCGGGTGGTCGCCCGGGCTGGACGCGGGTTGGACAGGGTGCGCGCCGTGCCTGGGGACCGCGGATGCCGGTCCCGGGGAGCGGCGCGCGGATCACGGTTGGAACGGGGAGGCTGTGGATGTTCGGAATCGAGGATGGATGGGTGCTGGGCGCCTATGTGCTGTCGTTCGCGGGGATGGTCGCCTGCGTCGTGTATGGGATCGTGCACTGGAACCGGGACGATGAACCGGCCAAGCTCGAGGATGTGCAATGGGCCCGCGAGGAAAAGGAAGCGATCGAGAAGACGCTCTAGGCGTCTTCCCCGCTGGAGATCCCCATGGAAATCTTTACGTTTATCGCGGGGCGGAATTCATCGCGCCGATCTTCCATATCTCGTACGACGCCGCGCTCTACCTCTTTGTCGCGATCGTCGCCGCCTACGTGATCGCCGGCGGGATCAAGGGCGTCATGCTGACCGACGCCCTCCAGGGAACGATCATGCTGGTCGGCATGGTCGGGCTGCTGATCTTCACCTATGCGAAGCTGGGCGGTATTACGGCGGCCCATCAGGCGCTGACCGGCCTCGCCGACCGGGTGCCGCCGGCCCTGGCGGCCATCGGGCACCAGGGGTGGACGTCGATGCCGGTGTTCGGCTGGGCGCGCCCGGGGACGGCGC
>JAAYZJ010000047.1 GCA_012514915.1 Lentisphaerota bacterium
ACAGCCGGGAGGTTGACACCGGCGATCAGTTTCTCGCCATTCGACATCCCATCCCGCGGCCGGGCAGCCAGCTCCCTGATCATCCGGCCCCGCCACTCCGCGAGCTCCGTCTGGCGCGCCGGGTCGCCGGAGCATTCGTGTCGCTCCTGGCGGTCTTCTTCAAGATCGAAAAACTCCTCGCGCCCGGTCTGGGTGTACCACACATACTTGCGCTTCCCGTCGGTGAGATACTGCATCCCGCTATCCGCGGCATAGCAGGCCGCATGCTCGCCATGGACATACGAGCGCCAGCCGGCCTCGCTGGGCGTCGCGTCCAGCAGCGGAACCATGCTGCGCCCCTCGACGCCGTCCGGGCAGGCGACGCCGGCCGCATCGAGCACCGTCGGCAGGATGTCCTCCAGCACCACGGGCGCCTCGCAGGCATGCACCTTGGCGGATTGGGGGGGGGGGCAGACGATCAACGGGATGCGGGCCGAACCCTCATAGGCATAGGTTTTGCGGAAGAGATGATGGTCGCCCAGCATTTCGCCATGATCGGAGGTGAAAATCACCCAGGTGGGGCCATGCCCTCTCAGGTAGGTGAGCAAGCGGCCCACCTGAAGGAATTGATCGGCCTCGTAGGTCTCGATGGCCTCGAATCCCAGGTGCAGCATCTGCGGATAGAAATGGCGCTTGCCGATGCAGTGGGTTTGGTAGCCGTTGCGCTGCATCACCTCGGCCAGCGTGTTCGTGTAGCGCCAGGGAACGCCGTCGCGGTAGCCGAGCCGACCGGTCGTGCTCGGCCGCTGGCCGGTAAACAGGCTGGCCCGCGCCGCGATGCAGGAGGGGCATGAGCTATACGCCGATGTGAAATTCACGCCGCGTGCCGCCAGCATGTCGAGGTTCGGGGTCTCCACGACGGGATGGCCGGATACGCTCAGGCAATCCCCGCGCATCTGGTCGGTGATGATCAGCACGATGTTCGGGCGCGGTTCAGATGCAGGCATCATGACTCCTTTCGCATGCCGGACCATCTGGCCTCCCGACCGGACCGGAGCCCACGGACCGACCCATACCGATGCGTCCATGCGCGTATTGAACACCAAGCGACCGCTTCTGGCAAGGCAAATGCCGGATCCTTTTCGGCTTTCCTTTTCCGCGTGCAAAGCGACCGCATGACCGCTATCATAGCGCATCATGAAAAAAGTTGTTCTGCCCTATGCCTGTGAGATTCCCGTGGTTGCCAAGGCGGATGTCGTCGTGGTCGGCGGCGGCCCCGGGGGCCTGGGTGCGGCCGTGATGGCGGCGCGGCAAGGCGCCGACGTGCTGCTGATCGAGCGCTACGGCCACCTGGGCGGCATGGCCGTCACGGGCGAAGTCCACCCCTTCATGGGCAACCACTTGATTGATAAGACACTCGACAAGCCGGTCTACACCGACTGGGTCGCCCGCATGCGCGCCTACCTGCCGCCGGCCGCCCAGGAGAACCATCCGGTCACGGGCGAGGTCTTCGACAGCTTCGAGCGGATGATCAACAAGGAGCACGCCCTGCTCGCCGCCGAGGATCTCTGCCTGGAGGCGGGCGTCAGACTCCTCTATCACCATGCGCTGGTCGATGTCATCGGCAGCCGCCGCCGCATCCGGGCCGTCGTCGTCCACTCCAAGAGCGGGCTCGGCGCGGTCCGCGCCCCCGTCTTCATCGACGCGACGGGCGACGCCGACCTCGCCGCGCGCGCTGGCTGCCGCGTCGAGATCGGCGGCCCCTCCGGCCACTGCCAACCGATGACGCTGTGCTTCAAGCTGGGCCATGTCGACGCCGCGCGCATGCCCCCGCGCCCCGAGATCAACGAACGGTACACGGCGGCGGTGGCGCGCGGCGAGATCGACTGTCCGCGCGAGAACGTCCTGCTGTTCCGTTGGATCGAGCCCGACGTGATCCACTTCAACACGACGCGCGTCATCCGGCACAGCGCCGTCGACGGCGCCGCCCTCTCCGAGGCCGA
>JAAYZJ010000458.1 GCA_012514915.1 Lentisphaerota bacterium
CCCAGCGCGCGCAGCGTGCGCTGCAGGTTCTCGCGCAGGCGCACCTCCTCGGCGATCGGCAGCACGCCCTGGGCCAGCAGTCGCTCGACGACGGGCACCGGCCGGGCCTTCTGCTCCGCCGCCCGCTCGCCGTAGAACGTCCCGAGCAGGTCGCCGGCGGCCCGTCCGCGCAGCCACGCGGTCGCCTCGGGATCGTCGATCAGCGCGAGGGCGCGCGCCTCGACGGCATCGAGGTTGCGCGGCTTGATGGCACGCGCCACGACCTGGAGCAGGTCGTACCGCACGGCGGTGCGCTGCGACGCGTCGAGCGGCAGACGGAGCAGGTCGTCCAGCAGGGCTTCGGCCTCCTCCGGCTGCTCCAGGGTGCGCTGCAGCCAGCCGGCCGCGCTGCGGCCCAGCGTCGACCGGAGGTCGATGGGGGCGTCGGCGTCCTGCACGACCTCGCGGGCCAGCGCGACGGCATCGGCGGCCCGCCCCGACGCGGCGAGGGCCTGGACGGCCTGCCGTTTGAGCGAGGCGGTCTCCGTCGCGCCCAGGCCGGGAAGCGCGAGGAGCGCGAGCGAGGTCTCGAAAGTCTCGGCGTGCTGCTGCTGCCGGATGTGGATCGCCTGCTTGAGGCCAAGCCAGCTTTTGACCTGGGTGGTCGGACGGCCGGGGATGGCCAGGAGGCGGCCGAAGGCGTCGAGGGCATCGGCGTCGCGCGCGCGCGCACTGTCGTTGTAGAGGAACAAGGCATAGGCCTCCAGAGCCTGCACCCGCAGGGCCTCGTCCGTCTGAGCCTGGACGAGGGCCTGGAACGCGGTGTCGGCCTCGGCGGCCTGGCCTCCACGCGCCAGGTCGCGGCAGGCCGCCAGCGCGTCGTTGAAGGCCTGGCGGGTCTCGGCATCGACCGCCGCGGCGGGGGCCTCGGTCACGAGCGGCTGCTGCTGGATGTCCTTGAAGGACGGGGCCGCCAGCGACAAGCAGGCGCCCAGGACCGTGACCCCGAGTACGAGGTGGCGGAGGCCGCGCGGGCGGAAAAATGTGGTGTGGAACTTTGACATGACCGTTATCCTTTCCAAATCCAGGGGCTAGAGCATCTCGCGGAGCGCCATGATGCGCCGGATCATCTCGTAGCGCACCGCCTGCAGATCGCCGTCGGTCCGGCTGATCAGGGCCATGTATTGCAGCGCCTGGTTGCCGGCGTAGCGCGTCGCGAGATCGGGCGAACGGGTCGCCTGCTTCGCCAGCCGCTTGAGGACCGTCGCGTAGCGGATGTCATCGATCCCCTCGCGGTAGCCCTCCCACTGGATCGTGTCGATCACGCCGCCGTACACGCCGTAGGCAAAGACCATCGGACGGTAGGTGGTGCTGTCGTCGTTGTAGGGGCCGAAATGATGCGCGTAGTTGCAGGTCGCGCTGTAGTTGGCCAGATAGCTGGCCAGACCGTACTGCCGGCGGTTGAAGGCGGGATTCTCGGGGCCGACGTGCATCGCCGAATACCAGGCGACGTGCGCGTTGCCGACCTCATTCCAGAGTCGTGTCGACTGGTCGTTCTCGGGCCAGCGGGCGATGTTGTGCCAGTCGTAGAGATAGCCGGTCTTGTAGAAGACGGAGTCGCCGCCGGCGATAATGAACTTGAACCCCGCCTTCTGATAGGCGGCGAAGACCGGGCGCGAGTTGACGAGCCAGGTGGCTCCGGGTTCGTCGCCGTAGCCGACGAACACGTTGTGGTGACCGGCCACCTGGTCGAACCACCGCGCGGCCCGGCGGGCGGATCGCGCCATCTCGGCGGCGTTGTCGCTGCGCTGGACCCGGACGCCGCCGAGGAGCAGGTCGGTCCGCATCCCCGCCTCCCGCATGACATCGATAAACAGCCGGATCTCCTGGTCGGTACTCCCGCGCATCCAATGGGTGAGCTGGTTGTGGGCCACCTGGTTGCGGAGCACCTCGAGCAGCTGGCGTTTGGCAAGGGCGAGATCGCCGCCGTTCTCCTCCATGATCATGTCGAGGCTGATGTAGCTGTAGGAGGCGGTGAGGAAATCCTTGTCGGTGTCGAAGTAGCACTTGGGCGCCGGGAGGGCGAAGGGGAGCACGCGCAGCGCGACGGGGATCTCGCCGATCAC
>JAAYZJ010000459.1 GCA_012514915.1 Lentisphaerota bacterium
AGTGCCCGAAAGAATGGCCAGACTTCTGGATCGCCCGCCGATCGCGTATTCCTGATCTGATTCCGAAGTCTGCCAACAAGCCCGAAGCTTAGCAGTGACAAAATGGTCCACGGGAGTTCCTTCACGCCTGTCCGTGTCGGCCATTCATACTCCAGATTGGTCTTCAGGAAGAGGATGTACCGTGCGGCGATGGGCCAATGTTCCTTCTTGATGGCCCACCGTCCGGTCAGTTTGTGCTCATGGAGATCGTCATACAAAGGCCATGCTCCGCAGAAGAACACCTCGTTCACTCCGGCATCGTCACTCTTGCGGAGCCGGTCCTCAAACTGGTCGTTGGTTATCTGGCCGGCAATCAGGTGACGGAAGTTCTCGGCCAGGACGTCTCTGGATTCTCTGTCGATCATTTTCTGTCACCGAACGCCGAGCTCTGCTGCGCAGTGCCCCAGAGCAACCGAAGGGCGCGGCGGGGTGCTGCGTCAGCAGCAGCAACATGTTGGCCGTAACTATCATCACCCCATCGCGATACGCCACCCCATGTAGCCCAGTCCACCGATGAAGACGACCAGGGAACCAGCCTTCCCGAGGTCCGCCCATCGGTAAAGCCGTTCGGAGGCCGTCCAGACGAAATGAATGTGCAGGAATAGGGCTAAACCGAGGAGCGCAATCCCAAAACTCGCCGCCGCTGGCCCCGACAGGTCAAGCTTGGACCCTCTGCTTCCCGGTAGCGTTGCCTTACCCGTGAGACATGCACGGAGGCCAAACAACCCCACCACAGTGGCCGCGACCACTCCGCCCGCAATTCGGGAGAACATGCTTCCGGAAGCTGTGCCGGATAGGCTCTCGGCCAAATCAACATCCGCCTTTTGGACTGGTCGATTGAGTATGCTCATCGTCGTCTGTGCGTCATTTCTCTGCTGGCCAACAATTATTGAGCCTCATGCGAAAAGCATCTACATGTATATGCATGCATATAAAGCATATACATGTATAGCTAAAATGCATCTACATGTGCAGACTCCCGTCGGGTTCCAAGCCCGGGGGGCACCGCCCCCGCAATCATTCTAGCCGTCAGGCCAAGGGAAACGATCCGTTCGTAGTGTAGCGTCCAGGCGACGGCCTCCGGGCGCCAGCGTCCGCCGGCGTTCTTGACCTTTCTCTTCATGGCACTGCATCCATTCCCGATGGTCATAGGGTAGCCCTTCGGGGGACGGGGGGCAAGCGGAGAATTCCGGGGGAAGCGAGGGAATCGAATGAATCGACGGAATCGAGGGAGTCGAGGACGAGGACGAGGGGAAGTGGGCGGAAATGTTGATTTTTCGCGTAAGGGTGGAGGGGTGAGGCGATGGCGGTCGCGGAGGGCGTTGTGGCTGGCGGGGTGCCCGTCTATGAGGCGCTGGCCGGGAGTGCCGCGGAGCTGCGGGTGAGCCCGTTGCTGGGGCCGCTGGACGTCTGGGGCGAGGGCCCCCTCGGCGTGCTGGCGCGGGAGGCGCTGGCGGCGCTCGACGCCGGCGACGTGCGGAGCTACCTGGAGAAGGCGGCCGACTACTGGATTGGAATGGATCAGGCGCTGAAGCGCCGTGAGGCGCATCAGCGGGGCGGACGGCGTTCGGGGTCGGGCGCGGAGGTGGGACCATGAAAGATGGCGGGGAGTTTGTCACCAGGGAAGCCTGCGGCGTGGTGAGCCGGCGGGTGCTCGAGAAGCTTGAGAACATCGAGCGGCGGTTTTTCAAGGACAACGGGACGCTCTCGATCCAGACGCGGCTCAACCGACACGAGCGGGTACTGCGGGTGCTGCTCTGGGCGGCCTCGGTGATGGCCGGTACGCTGCTGGCCTCGTGGACGCTGGGGCTCTACTCGCAGAATCTACTTCCCACCCTGTCTGCGGCACGACTTCGACTGTATCCGCGGCCAGCGTGGCAGGGAGGCGAGCAAGCGCTTCTACCGGTTGCAGCGGGCCTACGCAGTGGGCCGCATCCGCTCCGGGATCCGGGCCGGCGCCGTGACGGTGGCGTGGTACGCGTGGCTGAAGTGGCGGAAGCGCTGCAATTTCTGCCTAAACACATGGCGTAATTTGTACGTAAATCTCCGGTCGTGACAGTCGAAAACGCAGACGGTCAGAGGGCGTCAGGAAAGGTCAAGCGATGCACGGCATGAAAACCAGAATCACAAAATAGGCCAATAAAAATGGCCTTTTTTGTCCGCGAAAGGGCGAGAATAAAGGGGAAAAGGGTGGTGGCAAGGGTGGGAATCGAACCCACGACACGCGGATTTTCAGTCCGCTGCTCTACCAACTGAGCTACCTCGCCAGGCAGAAATCGAGCCGCGCGGACGGTGCCGCCGCCTATGGCTCGGAATAGTCAGTGTTTTACACTATCCCCCCCCACCCCGTCAACTCCAAAACGAAAAAATGGAGCGTGACAACGCGGCGCCGGGCAGCTTATGATGCCGCTGCGATGGTGCATACGCAGCCGAAACGTTTTCTGACGGGCACCGAGGTGCTGCACGACAGCTTCCGCCTGGCGCGGCTCGTCGACGCGTCGGCGTGGGAACCCGACCTGCTGATCATCCTCTGGCGCGGGGGGGCACCGATCGGCATCGCCGTGCATGAATACTTCGTGTACAAGCACCGGCGCAAAGACCACCGCGTGATTGCCTGCCGCTCCTATGCCGGCACCGAGCCGCTGGACCGGCTGGACATCGCGGTGAACGAACAGGACCTCGCGATGATCCGTCCCGGGCGGCGCGTCCTGGTCATCGACGACATCTTCGACACGGGACGCACCGCCATGCGGATCAAGGAACTGGTGGTCTCCCGCGGCGCGGAAGCCCGCATCGCCACGCTCTTCTGGAAGCCGGCCAACAACCGCACGGCCGGACGGCCGGACTACTACCTGCACCAGACCGACCAGTGGGTCGTCTTTCCGCATGAACTGGAGGGGCTCACGCCGGAGGAAGTGCGGCAGAAGGGGCCGGTCGTCTACGACGTGCTGCACGGGGCCGGCGAGCGAAGCCCAGCCCCTTGACGCCCGCCGGCCTCCGGGGGGACGGCTAGCGCAGAAAGACGCTGATGAAGTCGGCGGCCGCCACTTGGTTGCGGTTCTTGATGGTTCGCTTGCCGTCGGCGCAGCGGGTTGCCGCGCATTCGCGGTAGACGGTGCAGTCGCCGTTGCCGTCGGGCGCATAGCCGCGGCAGACACGCAGAACGTCGGGTGAAATCTCGTCGATGATCACGATGCTGCCGTCGCCGTACTTCAGGCGCCCGAGCTCGAACTTGCCGTCGATGACATGCAGTTTGTTGACGGAGAACTCGCGCGAGACGATGGCGGCGATGCTCTTGACGAGCGCCACACTGGCGGCGATCTCGGCCTTGTTCATGGCGCCGGTGGCCTCGATCGCCTCGAGCGTGATGAGCGTGTCGACATCGCCCTTGGTCCAGGCTTCGACGACCGAGTCGAGGTGGCGGCACGGCTTGACGAAGGGATAGCGCCGCCAGAAACTGCCGGTGGCGTTGTTGCGCCAGGTGAACTCGAGGTTCAACAGGGGCGCGGAACCCTCGACATCGGGTGCCTGCGCGGGCATGCTCAGGGGAACGGCGGGCTCGACAATCATCTCGTTCTCGGACGGCGTGTCGATGTAGTGCGAGGGGATGCCCCGCGCCTGGAGCAGCTTGAAGAAGTGGGTGGCGAAGCGGCAGGCGATGGCGCCCTTGCCGGGAATCTCGCCGACCACGACGTCGTAGCCGGGATCGAAGACCGGCCTGCCGTTCTCGATGTAGCCGGTCGCCCGGTCGGTGAACACCAGCCGGTACTTGCCGGCGTGGGGCCCGCTCGTCAGCTCGTAGACATCCTTGGACTTGCCGCGGTAGATCAGTTTGGAGTCGCTCATGGGGTGGGTGCTTCCTTTCGGACAGTGTCGCCGAAATCGGGCCGTCCCGCAAGCCGAATCGTCGAATCGAGCCGAATCGTCGCGTATCCGGCCTGCCCCGATCTCGCGGGGGAGCGGCCACTCCTCGCCATCCTGCATGCCGACCGCATCGGGGTCAGCCTGACCGAGTCGTGCCAGGGCAGAGCCCCTCCGCGTGGGTTATCCTCCAGCCGCAGGCCCACGGCTTCGCGATGGAGTGGGGGGTCAACGAATTGTGCGAATAAAGCGAATTGTGAGAATTGAGCCGGGGCGGGCGGGGCGGCTCCCCTACCCCACGGGATGGCGGAGGGGACCGCGGCCACGG
>JAAYZJ010000460.1 GCA_012514915.1 Lentisphaerota bacterium
TCCCCTGCCGGAAGTTGCGACGGCCGCGCCCGTGCAGGGCGCCGGCGAACCGGGCATAGTCGAGCTCGCCGAGGGACGCCGGCAACGTGTTGCAGCGGTAGGTCTCGACGCCCCCCAGGAACTTCTGCTCGGGGGTGATCACGAGGGGGAGCTGCTGCAGCGCGTAGTCCAGCGCGCGCGCGCGGAAAACGGCCTCGTTGTCGCCCCGCTGGTTGCCCAGGAAGAACTGCCCGCGGTAGGCGTCGAGCAGGTGGTACTTCTGAAAGCCCCCGGCGAAGCCGGGCTCGAACGAGCGACGCTCGGTCTCCAGTTGCCTACTCCAACTGATGGCGGCAGTCGACATGGCGGCACCTCACGTGTGCATGTGGCAGCAGATCGCGGCCTTGATCGCCACGCCCCGGGAGGCGTCGGCCAGGGCCTCGTTGACAGCCTCGATCGGATAGCATTTGATCGCGGACCGGAAGAGCGGCTGCAGGTCGGCGTGGTCCCGGAGGAAGTCGAGATAGGTGCCGATATCGGCGAGTTGGTACTGTGCCGCGCCGATGATCCGCAACGCCTTGAAGGTCACGAGCTGGGGTTCGATCGCGACCGGGCCGCGGTTGGAGTACTGGCCGGGAACCAGGTAGCGGCCGCGGGTGCGGACGAGGGCGAGCCCCTCGGGAAAGGCCTGGGGATTGCCGCTTGTCTCGATGACGACATCGGCGCCATCGCCGCGCCCGAGCCGGGCGGCCAGATCGGCCACGGTCTTGCGCACGGTCTCGGGCGGGGTCGTGCGGTAGTTCAGGAAGCTATCGGGCTCGAGCGCGCGCATCAGGGCCGTGCGCTCGGGATTGGCTTCCGAACCGACCACAACGACGGTCGCCCCCTGCCGCTTGGCCCAGGCCAGCGCGAACAGACCGAGGGCGCCATTGCCCTGGATCACGACCAGTTCGCCCGCCTCGAGGCCACCGCCGTAGGCGAACGCCCGGATGATCGTCGGCCCGCCGCAGGGAAAGGCGGCGGCCGCCAGCGGATCGACGCCGTCGGGCACCCGCACGAGGTTGGCCGCGGGTGAGTACAGGTATTCGCCGAGCCCGCCATGGAAGTGCGGCGCCTCGCCGGCGTCCTTGACGTAGGTCACGCCGAAGGCGAGGCAGCTAGCCGTCTCGCCGCGTTTGCAGTTGAAGCACTGGCCGCAGGGCATGGCGACGCAGGCGATGACGGGATCGCCGGCGGCCAGCGTGGTACCGAGACCGTCGCGCATCGGCGTCGACCCCATCTGCTCGACCGTGCCGCTGAACTCGTGCCCGATCACGAGCGGCATCTCCGGCATGCCGAGGAACCCCTCGTGGATATGCACATCGGTTCCGCAGATGCCGCTGCAGGTCAACTTGAGCAGCGCCTGCCCGGCGAGCGGGGCGGCGACGGGGTATTCCGCGAGCGCGAGGGGCTTGTTCTTGCCGGTGAACAGGGCGACTTTTCCGTGGTGTGGACGCATGGCATCATTCCGTGTTGGGGGCGACGTGAACCGTGGGCGATACATTCAGCATAGCAAACCTGCTGGTGATGTCCAGACACCAACTTTCGCTGTGCGCCGGCGGATGGATTGGTGTACAATCCGGCAACAATCAGGGAGCCGGCAGCATGGGATCAACCAACCCGCATGAAACACTGGAACAACTGAAGCGTTGCCTGCAGCAGGTGATCCGGGGCAAGGGCGAGGTGATCGACCGCCTGCTCACCGCGCTCCTGGCCGACGGCCACGTCCTGATCGAGGATGTGCCCGGCACCGGCAAAACGACGCTCGCCAAGGCACTGGCCCGCTCGCTCGCGGCCCGCTTCACCCGGATCCAGTTCACGCCCGATCTGCTCCCCACCGACATCCTGGGGGGCATGATCTACTCGGCCGCCAACGGCAGCTTCACCTTTCGTCCCGGCCCCATCCACGCCAATGTCGTCCTGGCCGACGAAATCAACCGTGCCTCGCCCCGCACGCAGTCGGCCCTGCTCGAGGCGATGAGCGAGCGACAGGTCACAACCGAGGGCGAGACTCGTCCCCTGCCCCGTCCCTTCTGGGTCGTCGCCACGCAGAATCCGATCGAGCACAACGGCACCTATCCCCTGCCCGAGGCGCAGCTCGACCGTTTCTGCATGAAGCTCGTCCTGGGGTATCCCGCTCACGAGGACGAACTGCAATTGCTCCGCGACCAGGAACGAGTTCATCCGCTCGCAGCCGTCACCGCGGTGCTGGAACCCGCCCTGCTGCTGGAGATGCAGCAAGCCGTGCGCCAGGTGGAGGTCGAGGCGTCGGTGCTCGACTACGTGGTGCGCCTGGTCGCCCGGACGCGCGCCGAGCCCCGTCTCCGCCTCGGCGCCAGCCCGCGCGGCGCGCTCGACCTGCGCCGCTGCGCGCAGGCCCGGGCCTATTTGCACGGACGGACGAGCGTGCGACCCGACGACGTGCAGCTCCTGGCCGTGCCGGTGCTCGCGCACCGCCTGATCGTCGATCTCAAAGCGCGCCATGGCGGACTGACGGGCGAAACCCTCCTCGAGGAGGCGCTGCGAACGGAGCCGATCCCGGCATGAAGCGGCATGCCCAGCGCCGCCTGGCTCCGGTCGGCTATCAGCATGGGTGCCGCGCCCGGCTCCTGCGCCGCTTCCCCACCCTGCACTGGGTCTACTATTTTCTCTTCTCCCATACGACCCTCCGCCTCTATCTCGTCCTGCTGATCGGCGTCGCGCCGACCCTCTTCCTCCTCCTGACAGGCTTCGACACCCCCTTCTCCCGGGTCGGTTTCGCCATGATGGCCCTGCTGGTAGCCGCGCCACTGACGGGTCTGGCCGTCCGGCCCGGCATCGAGGCGGCCTGCGACATGCCGACGCGCGTCGAATGCGGCAGCCGCTTCAGCCTGCGCTACCGGCTCCGCAACACCGGGCGCCGCGGCGGCCGCAGCCTAACCGTCGAAACGCTGATCTACAACGACTACATGCAGTTGCGCCTGTCACGCCCCGTCATCGAGTGGCTTCCCCCCGGCGCGTCCCGCACCGTAACCGGAAGCGGCATCGCCATCGAACGGGGCGTCTACACGCTCCCGGCGCTCCGTTGGGACTCCGATTTCCCGTTTGGGTTCTGGCGCTGGGGACGGAGTGACCGGCGGGAACGACAGCTCTTCGTCTATCCGCGCTATCACCGGCTCCTGGCTTTTGAGATCCCGCTGGGACCGCGCGCGCAGCACGACTTGTCGGCCAGCGCCGAGCCGACGCGCGAGGCGTTCGAGTTCGCGGGGTGCCGCGAATACCGCGACGGCGACGCCCTGCGGCACGTCCACCCCCGCTCGTCGGCCCGCGTCGGCGCCCCGGTCGTCAAGGAGTTCCAGACCGAGGGACGGACGCGCACGGCCCTCCTCGTCGATACGCAGGGGCGGACGCATCGCACCTGGCGCCGTCTGACGCGGCACCGCGACCCGCTGGAAGCGGCCCTGTCGCTGGCGACGGCCATCGTCGAGGCGTTGTCGACA
>JAAYZJ010000461.1 GCA_012514915.1 Lentisphaerota bacterium
CGTTGCCCCGAGATCGCGCCGGGCGGCCACGGCCACCGCGAATGCCGTCAGGGCGAGCACCGCGAGGGCCATCACCGCCAGCGGCCATGCCCGGTCATCGCTGAACGGGCCGACGAGGTCGCGCCAGCCCAACGGGGACAGCGGCCGCAGCCAGTCGAGCTCGCGCACGTCGGCGATGGCGCGCACGGCGAACGCCGCGCCGAGATAGGCCATGCCCAGACCACGGGCGCCGCGGGCCGTCTTCGCCACTTGCGCGGCCAGCAGCCCGACGGCCCCCGCCGCAGACGTCGCCGCCGCCACGACCGCACCGGTGAGCACGCAGCCGATGGCGGACATGCCGTCGATGGTCGTCGAGCACGCCAGCAGCGCCAGCGCCGATCCGATGCCCAGGGCCATGCACGCGCCGATGACGACGATGGCGGCGGACAAAGTGTGCGTGCGCGTCGTCAAGCCCGAGGACCGAACCATCTCCGCGATGCCGTCGTCCTCGGTGGCGCGGGTGAGCCGCACGGCCAGCAGGATCGCCATGATGGAGCCGAGGATCGACACCCACATGCCGGTTTCCCACTGCGTGAACGCGCCGAAGGTGAACGGATCGGGCACGATGCCGTACATCGCGCGCAGCCCCAGGTTCACGCGCATCGGCTCGGCCAGGATCTCCAGTTCACGCTGGTCGGGATAGGTCGCGCGGTAAGCCGGCGGGGTCAGCGCCATGAACGCGATCAGCGGGGTCAGCCACCCGACGAGGAAACCCCGGCGGGTGCGCAGGTGCAGGCGCAGCAGGGTGCTCATCGGTGGTCCCCCGAGTAGTGGTCCAGGAAGATGTCCTCGAGCCCGGCGTCGGTGCAGGAAATGTCGGCGGCGCCGCGGGCGAGCAGATCGGACAGTGCGGCGGGGACCTCGTCGCGGGGCAGCAGGTGCTCGACGCGGGAGCCGTCGGGCAACGTCGCGGCCAATCGGGATCCGCGCAGGTGGGTGAGGTCCGCCAGCGAACCGGACTCGACCAGGCGGCCCTCGCGGATGATGGTGATGTCGTCGGCCAGGTCCTGGACCTCGGAGAGGATGTGGCTGGACAGCAGCACCGAGGTGCCGCCGTCGACGCGTTCGCGCACGACGGTCGCGAACTCGCGCTCCATCAGCGGGTCGAGCCCCGAGGTCGGCTCGTCGAGGACCAGCGCATCGACGTCGGCGGACAACGCCGCGACGAGCATGACCTTCTGACGGTTGCCCTTGGAGTACTCGCGGATCTTCTTCGACGGGTCGAGTCGGAAGCGTTCGACCAGCTCGGCGCGCAGGGCCGGATCGTCGCCGCGGGAACGGGGGGAGCCGGAGCCCGAGCCGCCCGAGCCGCCGGCCCGGAGTTTCGCCAGCGTGGCCAGCGTCTGCCCGCCGGTCAGCTGCGGCCACAGGGCGACGTCGCCGGGGACGTAGGCCACCCGGGCGGTGGCCGCTGCGGGATCGCGGACCGGATCGCGGCCCAGGACGTCGATGGTGCCGCCGTTCGGGCGCAGCATCCCCAGGATCGCCCGGATGGCGGTGGACTTGCCTGCGCCGTTGGGTCCCAGGAAGCCGTGGACCGTGCCCCGGCGGACCGTGAGATCCAGGCCGTCGACGGCGGTGAACGACCCGAAGCGCTTGGTCAATCCGCGCACGGTGATGGCGGGGGCATGGGCGTCGTGAAGCGGATCAGCCATGGGTGATCTCCTCGAGGTAATCGTGCAGGCGGTCGAA
>JAAYZJ010000462.1 GCA_012514915.1 Lentisphaerota bacterium
TGATCGTCGAGGTCTTCCGGCTCGAATATGCGCAGGTCAAGGACACCGACGGAGCCAAGGGCGTCGCCTCGATGCTCAACGAGTTGATCGGCAACCCGAAGAAGGCCGACGAGGGCGGAAAGGCTCCGGCCGGCACCAGGGGAACTGAGACCACGGGATCCCGCGGGGTCGACCTGGCCCGCAGCCAGTCGCTGGCCGAGGCCGCGGCCGCCCGCGTCGAGCGGAGCCGCCAGGAGACTGTCGACGCCGGCGGCGAACCGGGAATGAGCAAGGTCGGCGAACTGAGCAAGGACAACATCAAGATCCTGGCCGACGAGCGAACCAACGCCTTGATCATCATGGCCAGCAAGTCCGACCTTGCCACACTGCGCGAGATCATCCGCTCGATGGACATCATGCTCTCCCAGGTTTTGGTCGAGACCGTCGTGCTGGAGATTGGCCTCTCCGACAAGCTGACCACGGGCATCGACTGGGTGCAGCGCACGCTGCTCTCCGGCAGCGGCGACAGCCTGACGGCCTTCGCCGGCCAGGGCGGCGGCGGCACGGCGGCTCCCATCGACCCCCTGGCGCGCACGACCACATCGAGTTTTGGTGCCGCCGTTGGCGGCATCTCCTACTATGCCACGTTCTTCGGCCTCAACGTCGATGCCGTTATCCAGGCGGCGGCCAGCGATTCGCGTACCCGTACGCTCGCCTCGCCGGTCATTTTGACGATGGACAACAAGGAGGCGACCATCGAGGCGACCCAGGATCGCTATTTCTTCAAAGGCAAGCGGTATGCCGGAACCCAGGCCGATGGACAAACCGCCTACGAAGATGATGTCGAGATCAAGAGCGTGGGCATCACGGTTAAAGTGACGCCGCGAATCAATGAAAAAGGTTTCGTCGTCATGAAAATCGACGAGAAGATCCAGAATATCGCCGGTACGCAAGAAGTGAATAACGACCCCTGGCCGATCGTCGCCAGCCGCAACCTGGCCGCCGAGGTCGCGGTACAGAGCGGGCAGACCATCGTGCTCGGCGGCCTGGTACAGAACTCGACGACCAAGAGTCACTCGAAGATTCCGCTGCTGGGCGATATTCCCTTCATCGGACGCCTCTTCCGTTCCGACATCGACGATGACACCCGCAGCGAGGTGATGGTCTTCCTGACACCCTATGTGCTCGACACGCCCGCAGAGCTTGAAGCCTACTCTCGCAGGCGCAAGACCGCCGCTGATGCCGGCGAGATGTGGTCCCAGGGCTTCTCGGGCAGCAGGCTCGCCGATCCGCCCGACCGCGAGGCCGCCCAGCGGCTCCACGAGGCGGGAATCGATCCGGCCGCGCCGATCGGCGCGAAGTCCATCCGCATCCTCTCGCAGCCGCAGCCGATTCTGGACGACCGGACGATCCTCACCACCAACGCGCCGCAGGCGGATCCGGTCTCCGAAACCCCGGAAAGGACCCCCGCGCCATGATCAGGATCGACAGCGACTTTCCCGGCGGCAACATCCTGATCGAATCGATCGCGGACGATGCCGTCATCCTTCACCCCGACATGCGGGACAGCGAGGGAGGCTGGTTCTACTGGGCCTTCCGACTCCGGGGTGCCGCCGGCCGCACACTGGATGTCCGCTTCTCGCCCCACTCGCCCGTCGGCATGAAGGGCCCGGCGCTCTCCGCCGACGGCGGGGTGTCCTGGCGCTGGGGGAGCGGACTGTTCACAATCGACAGCTTCTCGCTGACGGTTCCCGCGGACGAGGACGATCTCATCGTCGCCTTCGCGCCGCTCTACACGCAGCGCCACTGGGAGCGCTTCCTCGCGGGCCGCGCGCCGGCGGGCGGCTGGCGCCGCCATGTGCTCTGCCGCACCCGCAAGGGGCGCGACGTCGAGTGGCTCGCGCTCGGCGCACCGGCGGAGACGGCCGCGTACCGCGTCGTCTTTACGGCGCGCCACCACTGTTGCGAGATGATCGCCGACTACGTGATGGAGGGGATCATCGACGGCGTGCTCGCCGACGACGAGGCGGGGGGCTGGCTCCGCCGCCAGGTGGCCTTCTGCTTCATTCCCTTCGCCGACAA
>JAAYZJ010000463.1 GCA_012514915.1 Lentisphaerota bacterium
CCTCCTCCGCCCCCAGCACCGACGCGGTGAAGGTGACGTCGAGCCCACCCACGCCCTCCCGCCTGTCGGGTGCGAAGAAGCACGCCAGCCCACCATTCACGTCGTCGGCCTCGAAGGCGCCGATGTCGGGGATCGCGAGTCCGTCGCCGTTCCCGTCCAGCGCTCGCGGGGCACCGGCCCCGTCGTGGGCGATGCCCAACTCGCCGGCGGCATCGCGGCAGGGCGAGTCGAGCCGCAGACTGAAATCGCCGTTCGGCGCGTCGACCCAGCGTGGATCGGCCGTCATGTTACCCTGAAGACCGTCGATGAGATCGGGCGAGCAGCAGTTGAAGAACGCCGCGGCATAGTCCGGCGGCCCCGAGATGTCGATGGCAGAGCGTCCGCTGGCGCGGGTGTTGCCGTGGATGATGGAGTTGGAGACGATGCCCCCCGCCCACTGGATGCCGCCGGCCTTGTCGAGATGCCCGCTCTTGGGAAGCACGCGCGAGAGTGAACTGCGGTTGAAGGCGATTGTGCAGTGAACGATCGCGCCGCCCGACTGGTAGACGCCGCCGCCGCCGAAGTCCGATCCCAGATAACGGTTGGAGACGATCAAACAGTTCTCGACCAGCCCCGAGGCCAGCGTGATTCCGCCGCCATCGCTGCCGCTCGTTCCGGTATTGCTGTTGCCGGCCACCAGGCTGTCGCGGAGCCTCCCCCCGTCGACATAGAGCCCGCCGCCATGCGTGTAGGTGCTGGCACCGTTGGCGTTGTCGACAATGCGGCAGCGGAGCACCTCGCCCGTGCCGCGCAGATGCACGGTGCCGTGGAAGCTGCGCTGCGCAGCGTAGCCGTCGGCCCTGCGGTTGTTGTTCTCGACGGTGCAGTCGACCAGCAGGCCGCCCTCGACATAGATCCCGTGACCGCTGCTGTCCTTGCCGCTGTTGTGGCAGATCACGCTGTTGCTGACGACGCCGCCGGCGAGGTGCACCCCCACCCCCTTGATCCCTGTCAAGGTCGCCTCGACGTTGTTGGAGATCACGCAGGAGTGAACCAGCCCCGCATCGACGCAGAGGCCCGCGCCGCGCAGATCGTCCGAGGCGACTCCCGAACCGCCGCTTAGGGTGAAGCCCGACACCACGGCCCCCGGATGCGTCACCCGCATCACCCGGCCCTGCCCGGACGTGCGCCGTAGATGGACGGCGCCGGGATCGCCCGCGCCGCGCAGGGTCAGATCCTTGTCGACGATGATTTCCTCGCCGACCGGATACTCGCCGGGGCCGACGAGGATCAGATGCCCGCTGGCGGCGCTGGTGACGGCGCAACCGACCGTCGCCTTGGCGGTCGCCCACGAGAGCCCGTCCGCCGTATCGTCGCCGTCCGCCGCGACGTACGTCGTCCCGGACGTCACGCGGAAGGATTCGAGCAGGACGCTGTAGGCGACGATCTTTCCGGAGACGCAGCCCGCCGGCGGAACCAGCGACACCACCACCTCCTGCCGGCCCGTGAAGCGCATGAGGAAGGTGCTGACGATCATCTTGCCCACCGCATCGTAGTAGGAGATGTTGAGGTAGCCCCCGTCGCCGAGGCCCGTCAACCGATAGCGCCGGCCGGCCTGCAAGGGAAAGGCCGGCGAGCTGCCGCCATATCCGGAGTTGAAGACGCACGTCCCGTCGGGGCGCAGGTAGAGACGCCCGTCGCGCTGCGGCCGCCAGCCGGAATAGCTGAGCTCGCCGTAGCGGAAGTCGGGGTTGTTGTTGACCGCCCCATCCTCGTCGGCCGTCTCGATCGACAGGCGCGCGACCTGCGTGACGTGGTTGCGCGGCTGCAGCCGGAGGGTGACCCGCTGGACGCCGGGCGGCGTTCGGAAGACGTAGACGTAGTCGTGCCATTCGCGGGTGAGGATGACACTCGTGCCGCCGGCGGTCAGGGCGCCCGTGACCGGATCGTGAAACAGCAGCGCACAGACGCTATCCGTGAGTCCCCAGCCCTGCAGCGACTCGATATGGGCCCGGTCATTCTGCTCGACAGTGAAGGCGCCCTGTACCCGCGCCCGGACGGTCAGTCGGTATTTGGTCTCAGGCAGGAGATCGACGGTGGCGGCGTCGTAGCGCGACACCCCTGCTCCCAGTTGCAGGCAGGCGCCGCCTTCGGGGAGCTCCGCCCGCGTCACGCCGGCCGGCAGCTCCGGCCATTCGTCCTCCGGGAGGACCGAATAGTCCAGATCCAGAATCGGTGCACCGGCCGCGAGGGTGGCCGCCAACGCAAGCGCTCCGATCCAATATCGTGCGAGGCCGTTCATGACACGCAACCGGTCACTGCAAAACAAGATCCATCCAGAACGATTCATGCAGATTGAAAAGACTCGCCCCGCTCGGTGTACTTTCCTGGCGTTCATCCCGGGCATGGCGGTAGACGCGTCCCGCCCGCAGCTTGACCGCGGCCGGCTGGGGATCGGCGCCGAAGCCCGCGAGCGGGAGTGCCAGCAGGGCCACCCAGCCGTCGCTCTGAACAACCGTGCGGATTTCCCAGACAAATCCCCCATCCGGGCTCGCATAACGGTGACCGTGGGGACCGACCGCCAGCAAGCGCCGGTTCTGCACCGCGGTGTCGGCCACCATGAATTCGACACGGTCCCCGTTCGGGAAGACGTTCAGTTCTTCCGGCGGCGGCGCGACCACGGCGCCGACGTTGGCGTCGAACGCCTTCGCGCGGATGTAGAGCCGCGTGCCGTCGTGCATGACGCGCACCTCCGTGGGCGGATCGGCCGCCTCGACGGTCGGCCGGCGCCAGTCGGTCACCTGCTTGAAGTCGGCGAAGACAAAGGCCTTCTCCCAGTGGGGCGAGACGGCATCGCTCCACTCCTCCGTCGCCTCCTCGACCAGGGGTACCACGCGCCGCCCGATCGCCTCGCGGTAGGCGTCGAAGTGGGCGAGCATCCGCTCGGCCAGCCGCTGCGAAGCCGGGTGGTCGGCAGCGGCGACCGCCTGAACCAGCTTCTCGCGGGCAGTCTGCTCGATCCCCGGCCCGACCAGCAGCCCTTCGAACAGATCCTTGCTCGTCGCGTGGCAGTTCACAAAGAGCGTGCTGGCTGCGTCGTGCCAGCCGTTGGAGATGAGCGCATGGAACGCCGTGATCGAGGGGGCGGCCCCGCGGAAGACCTTGCGGAAATAGGTGTCGCGCAGCACATTCGGATCCTGGCCGGGATCCCACATCAGGCGCGCCATGATCCATTTCTCGGCGCCATCGACGTCCCAGGTGCTGAGGGTGTCGTCGTCGGGTGGAAAGCCCTCGGTATGCGCCTGGATGCCCCCCCGCGCGGCGAGATCGCGGAAATCGACGGCGGCCGTGTCGGCCAGCGCGTTGAAGCCCGCCGTGTAGTAGTAGCCGAAGTATCCCAGCCCCTCGGGATGCCAGGCGCCCCAGGCATCGAAGCGGCGCTGCCAGATATCGGCGGTGTAGCCGCTGATGACCTGTCCCTTGCCGTCGCGGATCGGGAAGCGGGCGTTCTGGGTCGGGTAGGCTGCGAACTGGGGCAGGATCATCGGGTGCAGCTTCACCCGGGGAGGCTCGGCCGTGAAGATGTAGGCGTGGGTGATCAAGCGGAGGCCGGGGTAGTCCGGTGCCAGGTTCTCGGCCACGGCGTTGAGCATGATGAAATTGCGCGTGGAGAAGAAGAGCGGATCGTTGACGGCATAGGGCGATTGCGGGGCCAGCCGGGAACCGTCCGGCAACTCGATGGGCTGCATGCAGCGCTCGCAGGCGCAGACGGTCCAGTTGTCGGCGATGATCGAGCTGATGTGCTCGGCGGGCTGTTCCGGCATGCGGTCCAGGGCGCGGCGGATGGCGGCCGCGATCGTGCCGGCCGTCTCGGGATGGGTATAGCAGGGCTGGCGCCAGCGGCTGACGCTCCGCTCGCCGTCCACCAGGGGGTAGAAGGTGATGTCGGCATCGGCGGCGGCGCCGATCCACCCGATGTGGCTGTCGCCGTAGCTCGAGGGCGCGCCGCATTCCCAGAGGAGGTAGTCGAAACCCGTGTGCAGCCGGAAGTCGGTGTTAAGGCCGTTGCGCATCATCCACTGCTGAAAGCGGTAGCCTCCCTGGCCGCGGCTGATGTGGCGCATCTCGAAGGCCGGACGCGACCGGACGTCGGCCTCCGTGTAGGCGAGGTTTTCCAGCGGCGTCCAGAAGGCCTCGAAGTCGGGATGCGGGCGCGGCCAGATGATGTCGCTGTTGCGTTCGAGGAAGGCGTGCACGCCGTAGAGCGTGCCGCGCGGCTTCGCCCCGAAGATGTGGATCGCGTTGCCGAGGCGCCGCACGGCATAGCCGTCGGAGCCCGCCAACCAGGCAAGATCCTCCGCGAAGCCGGCGGCCTGCGCGGCGCCGATGAACAGCTTGATATTCGGGCGCGCGCTCGGCCTGGCCAGCAGCGGCGGGAGGCGGCCGGTCAGCTTCGCGATCCAGTGGCGCAGCTCGCGGGCGGCATGGACCTCGCGCGGATCGCTGCCGGGCAGGAGGACGATCTCCTCGTCGGCGCGCGGCGGCGGCGCGCCGGGCCCGGCCCCCGGCAACGGCTCACCGTGCCGCACCAAGCCCGTGAAGGTGATGCGGTTGGTGCAGTAGGCGGGAATATGGTCGTGGGTGGTGTTGAAGAGCATCCGCCCGTAGACGGCCTCGGCAGGCAGGCGCATGGGCGGATTGTTCGTGGCGACGCGCGGCACCGCGCCGATCAGCCGCCGCTGCCGGTCGTAGGCCAGCAGGGTGACGCCGGGCCAGGTCTTGGCGCCGGGCATCAGGTTGCAGCCGCCGCCTGGCTCGACCAGGAAATAGTCGCTCAGCGCATAGCCGTTCAGGTTGACCTGCAGCAGGCCGGCGCCGGCCTCGTTGATGATCGACGCGAGGTTCATCTCGCTCCAGCCCGACTGGTTGCCAGGCCCCAGCGCGAAGTCACCGTTGAGCACGACATTGGCGGGAGTCACGGGGGTGAGCGACGCCGATTTCAACGGCGGCGCGGGCGCGGTGCTGCGGAAGCCAAGCCGTAGCTCGACCGCCTCCTCCGCCGCGAGAAACTCATGCCGGTAGAGCGTCTGCCCGGGAACCAGCCGTTGCCACCCCCACTCGAAACTGCCATCGAAGAGCTGATCCCCCTCGCCCGTGTAGGGGTGCAGCACCCAGCGGCGTTCAAGCCCGTCGTCCGGCAGCGGCTCGATCTCGAACGTCAGCCGGTAATAGCGGTTGGACTCGACCGGAAAGGTTTGAAGATAGGTTTCCTGCGCGCAGGCCGCCCGGACGAGCAGCACGCCCCCGGCCAGGGCGAGCAGGCGTCCCCCACCCCATCTTCCGATATTCCTCCATCTGGAAAGTCGAAAAGAGGGTAATGCCCGCGAAACAGCCGCCCCTTCTCGTCTTCCTGACTTCCAGATCGGCATGCGCGGGAACTCCCTCAACTTTCCATTCGTCGACGGCGGAACATCCGGCCACGATCCTATCGCAGCAGGAGCATCGTGCCGCGCCGCGTGGCGTCCAGCAAGACGAACGTGCCGGGTTGCGCGCTCTTCTCGTCCTCGCGGACCGTGACGGGAGTGACATCGACGGTGACGCCGGGATACCGATCGAGAAAGGCAGGGGCCTCGAGCGTCGCCGCCGGCGAGACCGGCAGCCCGGTCGCGGCGAGCTGCGCCAGGTCTTCGCCCGTCAGGTGAATGCCGAGGGCGATCCGTCCGCCGCCTCCGCCCGAGTAGCTGTATCCCGAGTAGCCTCCCCGCGCCTGCAGCCGGCTGCCGGGAAGGAAACTGAACCGCTCCGCCGTGACCCAGATGCCGCCCCCCGAGGGGCCGCCGAAAGTAGAGGTCGGCGAGCCGTCGGCGATCAGGCTGCCGGCCAGTCGGACGGGGCCGGCGGCATGCACGC
>JAAYZJ010000048.1 GCA_012514915.1 Lentisphaerota bacterium
CACCGGCAGCAGGATCACCCCGTCGTGGCGCGTCAGGGGGCGTTCGCCATGATCCCCCATCATCAGGCAGTTGCGGCCGACCGTGATCCCCGGCATGTGATGCACGGCATCGTAGCCCGCGCCCTCGTGGATGATCTGTCCTTGCGCGTAAGGCACGCGCGCACCCTCCTCGGCGACCGAGTGGTGCAGGACCCACTGCCGCATCCCCTCCAGGGGATGGTCGCCCGGCAGCACCCCCTCGGTCCAGAAGCAGACCTGACGGCCGGTGGCGGGATCCACGTAGACCCCGCGCGGATGCCGTCGCCCGGTGCCCCGCGGATCGTCAAACCGCATCGCCCACTCCTCGGGCGCGCTCCAGGTGCGGCCATGGTCTTCGGAATACCGCCGATAAGCCACCTCCAGCGTGTCCGACCGTGTCTCGATGGTATGGAGACTCATCATCGCCCCACCCTGCCGCGCCAGATAATAGGTCTGGGCATGAACACCTGCCCCGGGCGCCGGAGAAGGCATGAAGACTTCGCGTGAAACGACGTTGATCATCGGATGTCCTTGCTGGTTGACCGCTGGTTGCTCCGTCACATGCGTCGACGGTATATCTTGACCCGATTCGTATTCTACGCTATTTTTTTGATTACTTGAAGTAACCGCGTGGTTGCAGCCATTAAAAGCAGTCGATGATCGTCGTGTTCTGCGACGGCACACCGACTGCCCAACCAGGAAAGGACAAGATTCATGCATGCCTCACCGTTCCGCAAGCTGCCTGCCATCGTGCTCTGCGCAGGCCTTCTCGTGGGCGCCGGCGCCCGGGGCTACGCCCAATCGGACACCGGAGCCGCGGTTCAATCGGAAACAACCGCACTGACCGCCGTTGAGCCCGCCGCTTCAGCACCCTCGGTCGCCGCGCAAACCGTCGGCGCCGTCGGCCAGGCGGCCGGCGAACTGGGCGATTCCCTCCGTTCGGGCGGGCACTCGGCCCTGGAGCAGGGGCGCAAGCTGTGGGCCGACGCGCTCCTGCCAGCCGTGCAGCGGACCGCCGCCTCGGTTCCGATGCTGCTGAAGGGCTTGCTGCTGCTGCTGGCATTCTGGCTGGGCGGCCGGCTGGCAGGCGGCGGCGTGCGCCGGTTGCTGGATCTCACGCGATTGGATGATCGCGCGGTGCGCGACTGGGGCCTGGAGGGCCTCCTGAAGCGGGGCGACGGGAGCATGCGTTCCCTGTCGGGGCTGCTGGGCGGGTGTGTGAAATGGATCCTGCTGCTCTTCGGCTTCGTCGCCTTTTTCAACGCCATCAACCTGACGCTGGTGGCGGCGCCACTGCAACGGATCCTCGACAGCATCGTCGGGATCATTCCCCAATTGCTCAAGGCTACCGTCATCCTGGTCGTCTACTGGGCGATCGCCACGCTCGTCCGCATGGCGCTCAGCCGGCTTCTCAAGGGGATGAAGTTCGATGAGCGCGCGGGCAAGCGCCTGGCCGTCGACGGCGCGCCGGCTGGACAAGCCGCGCCGAGCGAGATGCTGGGCCGGCTGGCCTTCTATGTGATCCTGCTGTTCGGCCTTCCCCCCTTCCTGCAGGCCCTCGGCCAGGATGCCCTCGTCAGCCCGCTGCAGGACATGCTCGCCAAGGTGCTCGCCTTCCTGCCGAACCTCGTGGCGGCCGGCATCATCGTGCTGGTCGGCCGCATCGTGGCCTCGATCGTCCGTGAGTTCGTCGCCAACCTGCTGGCCGCGACCGGGCTCGACGCGCGGTTCCAGACCCTCGGCTTCGGCCAGGCCCTTGGGCGTCATTCGCTCTCTTCGATCGTCGCCCAGGTCGTCTACTTCTTCATCCTGGTGCCGATCATCATCGCGGCGGTCGACAGCCTGGGGCTCAAGATGATCGCCGATCCCATCAAGGCGACGCTGCAGAGCATTCTGGCGGCGGTTCCCGCCCTCCTCGTGGCGGCGGTCGTCGTGATTGTCGGCTGCCTGGTGGCCAAGGTCGTCCGCAAGTTGGTGACCTCGTTCCTGGCCGGAGTCGGTCTCGATGCCCTTCCCGAACGGCTGGGGCTCGGCTTCCTGGCCGCCAAGCCTGGGCAGACGCCCCTTTCCGGTGTTCTGGGATCAATCGTTTCGATCGTGATCATCCTGATCACCGCCCAGCAGGCGGCCGCCGCCCTGCACTTCGATCAGCTCGCCGATCTGGTGCGCCGGGTGATCGTCTACCTGCCCGATCTGGCCGTCGGCTTGCTGATCATCCTGGCCACCCTGAGCCTGGGCAAGTATGCCAGCACCCTGATCACCGGCGCACTCAAGGGGCAGGGCCAGGCCAGGCTGCTGGCGAGCATCGCCCAGTGCGCGATCATCCTCCTGGGCATGGGCATGGCCCTGGAGCAGCTTGGCGTGGGCCAGGAGATCGTAGTCGTCGCCGTGGCGGCCATCCTCGGCGGCGCCGCGCTGGCGCTCGGCCTTGCCTTCGGCCTCGGCGGACGCGACCGCGCCAAGGACGCGATCGACCGCTGGAGCCGCTGATTCCGATGAGGATCCGCCGCGGAAGCATTCGGGACAAAGTTTCGTCTTGAATGCTTCCGCGAAATCGTCTACTCTCTGCCCATCTTAGCGCGCCCGTAGCTCAATTGGATAGAGCGTCAGCCTCCGGAGCTGAAGGTTGTGGGTTCGATCCCCGCCAGGCGCACCACCCCCCCACGAAGCGCAGCCGGCTTCGTGACTCCGGGTCATGGGGGTTCCAGTTGCCATCGAAGGCGCCGCCACGGACTGGCCGACTGGCTTGGTCACAGGGATCGTTATGGGTGAATGGACGTTTGTCGACGGACCGTGGTTCAGCCTGCTGGTGCTGCCCGTGCTGATATTCTGCGCGCGTATCGTGGATGTCAGCCTGGATACCATGCGTATCCTCTACATGAACCGGGGCCGGAAAGTGATCGCCCCCCTGCTGGGCTTCGTACAGGCGCTGATCTGGATCCTGGCGGTCTCGCAGGTGATGAAGAACCTGGCGAATCCGATCTGCTATCTGGCGTACGGCGCTGGTTTCGCGACGGGCAACTACGTCGGCATGCGGATCGAGGAGAAGGTCGCGACCGGCCTGCTGACGCTGCGGATCATCACGCCGTCGGATCTTTCCCCCCTCGTGGCGGCGCTGCGCCAAGCGGGACACGGGGTGACGATCCTGACCGGCCGCGGCTCCTCGAACACCCCCGTCAACGTCGCGTTTATCGTCCTCCGCCGCCGGCACATGCCGACGGTCGAGCGGATCATCCGCGAGCACGCGCCAACGGCCTTCTACTCGACGGAGGAGGTGCGGGCGACGACCGGCGGCACGCTGGCCGCGCACGGCCTGAGCTGGCGGCCGCGCTCCCCGTTCCGCCGGGGAGGACGCGCCTAGGCGCCCGGGGCGAGCCTCCGTGAAGAGCCGCTATGAACTTCAGGCGCCCTACACCCCGACGGGCGACCAGCCGCAGGCGATCGACTCCCTGGTCAGGGGCCTCGAGGCCGGCTGCCGCCGCCTGTGCCTCGAAGGGGTGACCGGCTCGGGCAAGACCTACACGCTGGCCAACGTGATCGCCGCCTACAACCGCCCCGCCCTCGTCATCTCGCACAACAAGACGCTCGCCGCCCAGCTCTTCGCGGAGCTCAAGGCTTTCTTTCCACACAACGCCGTCGAGTACTTCGTCAGCTACTACGACTACTACCAGCCCGAAGCCTATATCCCGCAGACCGACACCTTCATCGAGAAGGACGCCTCGATCAACGAGGAGATCGAGCGCTACCGCCTCTCGGCCACCAACGCGCTGCTCGGCCGCGAGGACGTCATCATCGTGGCCAGCGTCTCCTGCATCTACGGTCTCGGCTCGCCCGGGGACTACCGGGCCATGCTGGTGAACCTCGAGGCGGGGCACACTCTCTCCCGCGAAGCGGTGATCGCGCAGCTCGTCGCCATCCAGTACCAGCGCAACGACATCGAGCCGCAGCCGGGGACCTTCCGCGCCCGCGGCGACATCCTCGACATCTTCCCGTCCTACCGCAAGGACGGGGTCCGCGTCGAGTTTTTCGGCGACGAGATCACCGCCATCCACCGCTACGACCCTGTCTCCTGCCGGGTGACCGACCGGCTGGAGCGGGCGCTGATTTCGCCGGCCAAGCACTTCGTCCTTCCCCGCGAGAAGATCGAGCAGGCCCTCGTCCCGATCCGCGCCGAGCTCGACGCCCGCGTGGCCTGGTTCGAGGCACGGGGCAAGCTGCTCGAGGCGCAGCGGCTGGCGCAACGGACGCTGTTCGATCTCGACATGCTGCGCGAGCTCGGCACGTGCAGCGGCATCGAGAACTACTCGGCCCACCTGGCGGGCCGCGCGCCGGGCGAGCCGCCCGCCTGCCTGCTCGACTATTTTCCCGGCGATTTCCTGACGATCATCGACGAGTCGCACGTCTCGCTGCCCCAGCTCCGCGGCATGTACAACGGCGACCGCGCCCGCAAGGGAACACTGATCGAGCACGGGTTCCGGCTGCCGTCGGCGGCCGACAACCGCCCGCTCGAGTTCCACGAGTTCGAACGGAAGGTCGGCGCGATCATCTACGCCAGCGCCACACCCGGCCCGGCGGAGCGGGAGGCCAGCCAATGCCTGGCTCGGCAGTTGATCCGGCCGACCGGCCTGCTCGATCCGCCCGTCGAGGTGCGTCCGCTCGACGGGCAGATCGACGATGTCATCGAGGAAATCCGCCGCACGGCGGAGGCCGGCGACCGCACGCTCGTCACGACGCTGACCAAGCGGACGGCTGAGGACTTGACGCAGTACCTGGTCCAGGCCGGCCTGCGGGTCGAATATCTCCATTCCGACATCGACGCCATCGCGCGCGTCGCCATCCTGGGCAGGCTGCGGCGCGGCCAGTTCGACACACTCGTCGGCATCAACCTGCTGCGCGAAGGGCTCGACCTACCCGAAGTCGCCCTGGTCGCCATCCTCGACGCCGACAAGGAGGGGTTCCTCCGCTCCGACACCTCGCTGATCCAGACCGCGGGGCGGGCCGCGCGTCACCTGCACGGCCGGGTCATCCTCTATGCCGACCAGATGACCGACTCGATCAAGCGGATGATGGAGATCACGCGTCTGCGCCGCGAAAAGCAGTTGGCCTACAACCGGGAGCACGGCATCACGCCACGTGGGGTGCAGCGGGCGATCAACGACGAACTCCGCGACGAAAAGACGGCGCGCGAGCTGGCGGCGCAGGCGGTGGCCGAAACGCCGGACGCCTACGACCTGGCGACCGTGCTGAGCGAGCTCGAACGCGAGATGCTCGAAGCCGCCCAGGCGCTCGAATTCGAGCGCGCCGCCGCGTTGCGCGACGAAATCCGCGAGCTACGCAATCTGGCGCCGCCTTCCGCCGGGGAGGTGCCGGCGAAGGGACGAGACCACCCCAAGAGCCGCGGGCGCGGTTCCCGGGGCCACGCCCCCTCCAAGTGATGCTTTGCGTAGTCGGTTGGTGGCCGGGTTGTGATGACAGTGCATGAAGAAGTGGGCAAATGGCGTCCTTCAACCATATTATGCGCCAGTGGGTGTATCATGCGCATGAACCACCAGTTGGCCGACATCCATTTTTGACTGCGCGCGGCTCCGCGCGCTTTCTCTCCCGCCGCCTGCGGCGGTAAAATCCAGTTCGGGTACGGGGTGATGGGGCGGTACGGTGGTGCGTCACCCGGCCGCGGAGCAGGCTCCGCGATAGAAAGCGCGTGCAGGCACGCGCAAAAATGTTTCGCGCACGAACAACTGCTGGATGCGCAACATTCGCGCGGTTGCTCGCAGTCACATACGCCTTGCCGTAGCCCCTTATCGCCCACCTCTCGATGCGCCCTCAACGCATCCCGGCCACCAACCGATTCCCCGGGAAGCGCGCATTCCACTTGCGTGAAACAGGCGCAGCGGCTACTCTATCGACTATTACCGACCACGGTTAACACGAGGATTACGAATGGCCAAGATTACCTTCATGGGCGCCGGCAGCATGATTTTCGCCAAAAATGTCCTGGGCGACAGCATGCTGCGCGCGCCCCTGCAAGCATCGCACATCGCACTGTACGACATCGACGCCCGGCGGCTGCGCGGGTCGAAGCGCATGCTCGACACACTCAACGCCAACATCAACCAGGGACGCGCCCGCATCACGGCCCACCTCGGCGTGGAGAAGCGCCGGGCGGCGCTAAAGGACGCCGACTACGTCGTCAACGCCATCCAGGTCGGCGGCTACGACCCGTGCACAATCACCGACTTCGAAATCCCCAAGCGCTACGGCCTGCGGCAGACCATCGGCGACACCCTGGG
>JAAYZJ010000049.1 GCA_012514915.1 Lentisphaerota bacterium
AGCGCCGCCGCGCAGGCCATCGGGTTGCCGCCGTAGCTGCTGGAGGCCGAGATCGACTCGAAGGCCTCCTTGTGCGGCTCGCGGACGGCGACAGCCGTCACGGGGAAGCCGTTGCCGAAGCCCTTGCCCAGCGTGACGACGTCGGGCACGACGTTCCAGTGCTCGCAGCAGAGGTACTTGCCGGTGCGCCCCATGCTCGTCAGAACCTCGTCGGCCATGAGCAGGATGTGGTGGCGGTCGCAGAAGGCGCGCACTTTCGGGAAGAAATCGTCCGGCGGAATGACGGAGCCCCCCCACCCCTGGATCGGCTCCAGCACGAACGCGGCGACCTGGTGCGCGGTGGCGCGGCCCAGATACTCCTCGTAGAAGGCGATGTAGGCGTCGGTGTCGAGCGCGCCGTCGGCCCTCGTCCAGTGCGGACGATAGGGATTCGGGCGGGGCAGCATATGGAAGCCGGGCGCGCGGGTGGGCCCGTAGACGTTCGACCGGATTTCACCCATCGAGACCGCGCCGTAGGTCTTGCCGTGAAAATCGTTGAAGCACGACATCATCTCGTGCTGGCGGGTGACGGCGCGGCACACCCGCTGCCCGGCCTCGACGGCGGCCGTGCCGCAGTCGTAGAGCTGGAAGCCGTTGAGGTCGCCCGGCAGGATCGAGGCGAGCTTCTCCATCAACTGCATCTTGAGCGGCGTCGTGAAGTCGTGCGCGTTCATCAACTGCCCCGCCGCCTTCTGCACGGCCTCGGTCACTTTCGGGTGGCAGTGTCCCAGCGTCGTCACGTAGATGCCCGACGAGAAGTCGAGGTAGCGGTTGCCGTCGACATCGACGAGCTCGCACCCCTTGCCCGAAGCAAACGCCACGGGGAAGAGCTTGACCTGGCCGCTGAGCCCCTTGAAGTACTTGCAGGTGCGGGCGTGCATCTCCTTCGACTTGGGGCCGGGGGCCGGCACGGTCATGCAGGGGACTTGATCAAGCGGAACATGCGCCCAGTAGCGGGGGCCTTCGGCGAATTTGCTCATGGTGTTTTCCTTGACGAGTTGAATGGGCCAAGCGCGTTGCGATATCGGCGCTGGGAACCGTGAAAGCTTATCATGCTTGCCGGTCCATCGCAAGCCGCGTGCAGTCACCCCGGCGACTCGATCGTCTGCATGATCAGCCGGGCCGTCTGCGCATGCATGTCGGCCGTCGGATGGTTGATCCCGTTCGACAGGCAGAGGGTTGTATCGACCCCCCCGGCTTCAAGCCGGCACCAGGCGTCGTAGACGTCGGCGAGGGCCACCCGCTGGTCCGCCGCGACGCGGCGGACCGCCTGGGCGTAGGCGTCGAGCACGCCCTCCCGCTGCGTCTGGATGAAGGGCTCGACTTTCGTCTTCCAGCGCGGCGCCACCCGGTCGTTGTCATGCGTCATCATCCGGTTCGGCGTCAGCAGGACGACGGCCGCCTCGGTGGCGCCGCGGATGCGGCGGACCAGATCCGCCAGGCCGTCCTGGAAGGCCGCGACGCCCGCGCGGCCACCGCCGCAGGCATCGTTGAGGCCGTAGGCGACGAGGACGAGATCGGGCTGGTGGCGGATCACATCGCGGTCGAGCCGCCGGGCGCCTCCGGGGAGCGATTCCCCGCCGCAACCGGCATTGACGACGCTGAATGTCGTCTGGGGGTAGCGCGCCTCGAGCAGCTGCTTGAGCCGGTGGTGGTAAACCGCCTCGAAATCGAACCGGCGCTCCTCCATGAACCCCTGCGTGACGCTGTCGCCCAGCGCCACGATCAGCACGGGAGGCGCCGAGGGATCAACCGCTTTTTCGCGGATTCGTTGTCGAAACCTAGCCAAGTTCTGCATCGTAAACCCATTTCCGTCCATCAGCGCACCAGCAGCAGGCTCTGCCGCGGCGCGCGCGCCCGGATGACGACATTATCGATCGCCAGCGCTTGAGCATAGGTGGTCGTGGAGCCTTCGGCAACTGAATAATTCCACGCCAAAAACAGCGACGCTCCCGGCGGCAGCTTCAGGAGCGGGAGATCAACCGTCGTCTGCACGACGCCTCCCGGCGCAACGGCGTACCCGGCCGTCGCGTCATCGGGGGGGAAGAACTGCCGCGGCGCCTCCGCCAGGTCGCGCCAGGCGACGCCGTCGTCCGAGGCGAAGACCTGGATGGCGAACCCGCAGGCGTTGGTGCCGCCGCGGTACTTTTCAATGTCGTAGCCGAGTTGGAAACCCGGGATCGGATCGGCCGAGCGGTTCACCACCCGCACCATCAGGTTGCCTGAGCGTGTGGCATCGCCGCTGCTGAGGAAGCCGATGGCGCGGTCCGTGGCGGTGGCGGCCTCGCCGGCGCCGAAGTTGTAGATGCCGTTGGCGGCGCCCGACGGGAGGTTGTTGCCGCCGCAGCGTTCGGTCAGGATGAATCCCCCCTCGAACGTGCCGAGCGTCCGCGGCGACGACAGCTTGTCGACTTTCCAGCCCGGCGGCAGCCTGGCCGACGCGGTCGTTCCTCCTTCCAGGTTGTCAAACGGCTCGAGCACCGTCTGTCCGGGCCGCAGCACGACCACCCATTCGGGCTCGACGAGCAGGGCCAGCGGGCACGTGCACGTCCCCCCCTCGTCGTCCACCGCCGTGAAGCTGACCTCGTTGCTGCCCGGCTGGCGGGGCGTCCAGTTCCAGATGCCGCGCAGCGCGCCACCCTCGGGCACGACGGCGAACCCCGCCTGGACATCGGCGAGGGTCTCGCTCGTCACGCCGAGCTGCACGACGGTCCCGTCGGAATCGGCCGCCAGCATCTCGACGCGCAGCGGCTGGTTCACCGCAATGTTCGTGACTGCGGGGATGCCGGTGATCGCCGGCAGCCGGTTCGCGACCGCACTGCCGGCGACGCTCACGCCCGCCGACGCGGCGCCTGGACTGGTGGCGCCGACCGTCCCGGCATAATGGCCTTCGCTCGCGCCCGTCAGGCGAATGTAGACCGGAGTGGCCGCCACCACGCCGTTCGTCGCGGGCAGGCTGAGCGTTGCCGCATAGCCCGACGCGCTTTGCCGCGACACCTCGAAGCCGGACGGGGCGGCGACCGAGGCGTCGGCCGTGAGCAGCTCGCCGGAAACAACGGTCACCTGGGGCTCGGAGGGCGTCCCCACCCTTGTCGTGAACGGCTCGAGGACGGCAGGCCGCGCCATCAGCACGGGCGCGAGATAGTCGGTGATGGTGATGTCGTCGAAGTTGATGCGTTTGCCTGCCGTGCCCCCCTTGTCGATCCGGATGCGGACCGCGCCGGGCCTCTGGATGCCGTTCAGCGTCACGGACTGCCCATCCGGCGACGGCGTCTGCGCCGGAGAAACGTAGTCCGTCCAGGAGACCCCGCCATCGCGCGACACCGCCAGTGTCCAGTAGACGCCGTTGGTCGGATCCGTGCCGAACATTCCCTGGTACAGGCTGACCGAACCGACGCCGTTGGTCTTGTCGAACATCATCACCAGCGATCCATTGCGCACCCGGACCGCCTTGGCGCCATGCTTCTGGTCGGTCGCGCTGGTTCCCAGCAGGGCATCGTCGAGCAACCACACGCCTTCCGTGCAAGGGACCTCGGCCGCCGCATAGGACTGCTTGCTGGGCGCCATCTCGAAGTCCTCGAGAAACTCGCCCCGCGCCTCATGGGCCAGGGGGCACATCGCGAGTACCGCGCCCACCACGGCACTCCATACCAACGCCGTCGTATCCATCGCCGTTCTCCTGTCGCCAACATCGACAAGCACAGCCGACCATCAACACGCACAGCCGGCCACCAATATAATGCCATTAAAGCGAAGAATCGGCGGAGGGGCAAGGCTTTTTTTGCAGGGTTATTTTGGGTTATTTTGCGGTAATGGCTCAGTCGCTCAGGCCAGCGCGGCCGCCAGGTCGGACACCGTCTGCCGCGCGTCGCCGAAGAGCAGGATCGTTCCCGCCCGCCCGTAGAGCGGATTGGGGACACCGGCATAGCCCGGGGCGGCGTTCAGGTTGCAGATGATGACCGTCCCAGCCGCCGCGGCGTCGAGGATGGGCATGCCGTAGATGGGGGTTCCCTCGGCCGTGTTGGCGGCGGGGTTGATCACATCGTTCGCGCCGACCACGACCACGGCGTCCGCGGTGGGCAACCGCCGGTTCGCCTCCTCGATCTCCACGAACTTCTCGTACGGGATCTGGACTTCCGCCAGGAGCACGTGCATATGCCCCGGCATGCGGCCGGCGACGGGGTGGATGGCGAAACAGAGTTCCTTGCCCGCCTGTTCCAACCGGTCGGCAAGCGTCTTGACGGCCTCCTGGGCCTGGGCGACCGCCATGCCGTAGCCCGGCACCAGGACGATGCGCGACGCCGCGCGGAGCGCCGCGGCGGCCGCGGGCAGCCCCCCCGTCTCCTCGCGGAGCGGCACGGGGACGGCGGCGGGTTCCCGTTCCGGTTGCGCGTCGGGCGCGGAACGGGGCGCGGAGACGGCGGACGCCGTCGTCCGGCCCGCGAGGATGTCGCCCAGATGCCGGTTCATGGCCCGGCACATGATCTGCGTGAGCATCAGTCCCGACGCGCCGACGATGCCGCCGACCGCGACCAAGGCAAACTGCCCCAGCGCGAAGCCGGCGAAGGCGGCCGCGACACCCGAGAGGGCGTTCAGCAGCGAAATGCACACCGGCATGTCGGCCCCGCCGACGCGCCACACGGTGCCCGCGCCCGTTCCCAGCGCCAGCACGCCGACCAGCGCCGCGAGGAGGGCGGCCCGGGGGCCGGCGAGCACGCCGGTTCCCGCCAGGCCCGCAACGATCAGCAGCCATGCCATCCCCTGGATGGCGGGCCAGCCGGCCAGGCGCATGGGGGTTGGCCGCAGCCAGCGGGCCAGCTTGGCACCCGCCACCAGGCTGCCGCCCAGCGTCGCCGCGCCGATGACCAGCCCCAGTCCGGCCGCCGCGCGGGGCCCCGCGGCGGCCGCCGCGCCGGGCACCGCCAGTTCCATCCAGGCCACCACCGCCGAGGCGGCGCCGCCGAGCCCGTTGAGCAGCGCGACCAGCTCCGGCATCTGAATCATCCGCACGCGCCGGCCCAGCGCCAGCCCCAGGCCGCCGCCGAGCGCGAGCGCCCCCCAGGCCCAGCCCGACACGAGCAATCCCTCCCCGGCCAGCGCCAGCAGGATGAACCCCGCCAGGCAGCAGGCGCTGAGCCGATTGCCCCGCACCGCCGTGCGCGGCGCCCCCATCCAGCGGATCCCCAGGAGAATCCCGCCGATCAGCAGCAGCTCCAGTGCCTGCCGCCCCCCCGCGCCGACCAGCGCCGTCAGGCCGCTCACTCCCCCGCCTCCTTCCGCGAAAACATGCGGAGCATGCGGCCGGTGACCACAAATCCGCCGACCACGTTGACAGCGGCCAGCACGATCGCCGCCGCGGCCAGCGCCTGCCGTCCCGAGCGGGCGGCATGGGCCAGCACCAGCAGCGCGCCCAGGACGGTGATGCCCGACAGGGCGTTCATCCCCGACA
>JAAYZJ010000464.1 GCA_012514915.1 Lentisphaerota bacterium
ATCAGCCAGGGCGGCAGCAGCCTGATCGCGACCCTCGTGGCTGCAGGCCTGCTGGCGGCGATGGCCGAAGGCCGGAAAGGAAATCCATGAGACGGGTGGCCATCCTCGGCGGTTCGTTCAATCCGGTCCATCTGGGGCATCTGCTCATGGCGCAGAGCGTGCTCGAAACGGGACACTTCGATCAAATCGTGTTTCTGCCCTCCAACCGGACGCCCCACAAGGATCCCGGCGCGCTGGCCCCCGCCGCCGACCGCCTGGCGATGCTGCGCCTGGCGATCGGCGACAACCCCGCATTTTCCATCTCCGAGCAGGAAATCGCCCGCGGCGGCGTCTCGTATGCCGTCGATACGCTGTGCGAGTGGCGCCAGCTCCATCCCGCCGCCGCGCGGCCCGGCTTCATCATCGGCATGGATTCCCTGATCGAACTGCACACCTGGCACCGCGTCGCCGACCTGCTGCCGCTGTGTACGTTCATCACGTTGCAGCGCCCCGGGTTCGATGCCGTTCCCGAAGCCGCGGCGCTGCGCCTTCCCGCGCCCTGGCCCGAGCGCCTGCTGGCGGGGATCGTTCCCGGACGCCGGTTCGACGTCTCGTCGTCCGAGATTCGGCAACGGGTTGCCGAGAACCGTGGAATACGCTATCTTGTCCCCGATTCCGTGGCGCGCTACATCGCCAAGCACGGACTTTACCACAGAGGAGCGTGAATCATTAATTCACTCGAACTAGCTCAGGCCCTGGCCCGCGCCCTGGACGAAAAACAGGCGAGCGCCATCCGTGTGCTCGACGTCCGCAAGACGTCGTCCATCACCGATTTCCATATTCTGGCCACCGGCACGTCGTCGCCCCACCTGCGGGCGCTCGCGAACGAGCTGCGTGCGCGCCTCAAGGAGCTCGGTGTCCCCGGCTACCGCAGCACCGGAACTCCTGAAAGCGGCTGGGTCGTTTCCGATTGCGTCGACGTGATCGTCCATCTCTTTTCGCCGGAGGCGCGCGCCTACTACGATCTCGACGACCTCTGGAAGGATGCGCCCGTCATCGATGTGTGAGGCAACGGTGAACCCATGTCCAATGAAATCGCCTTCGTTCTGATCAATCCCTACACGATCCGCAAGTCCCGCACGGGCGGGATCCTCGGGCGGTACCTCTCCCGGACCGACCTCAAGCTCGTGGCCGCGCGCATGTTCGGCGCGTCGCGGGAGCTCGCCGCCGAGTACGCCGATTTCCTCGAAGGATCGAACATCGGCGATCCCGAGATGGCTCGTCTGCTGGCGTCGTATGTCCGCCAGAACTACGCGCCCGATCCCGTGACGGGGCGGCCGCATCGTGCGATCCTGCTGCTCTTCGAGGGCGAGAACGCCATCGACAAGATCCTCAAGGTCACCGGCAGTTCACGCCTCCTGTGGGGCAGTGGGCAGAGCGTGCGCGACACCTACGGCGATTTCGTGCAGGATCCCGACGGCGCAATCCGTTATTTCGAACCCGCCGTGCTGATCGGTCCCGATGCCCTCGTGACCCGCGAGACGCTGCGCATCTGGTCGCGTTTCGTGGCGACCGATTCGGGATTCGTCCGGGGCGCGCTCGACATGCCCAGCGGGGAGGGCGTCGAGCAGACGCTGGTACTGCTCAAGCCCGATAATTTCCGTGTGCCCAGCATCCGCGCCGGCAACATCCTCGATCTCCTATCCAACGCCGGCTTGCGCATGGTGTGCGTCAAGCGCTTCTCGATGAGCGTCGCGCAGGCCGAGCAGTTCTATGGACCGGTTCGCGAGAGCCTCAAGCGGATTTTCCCGACGTTCGGCGTCGGCCGCGCCGCGCAGGCGTTGTCGCGCGAATTCGGCTTTCCGGTCGACGATGATCTGGTCCGGCCGCTGTGCGAGCAACTGGCGCCGCGTTTCGCCGCGCGCGAGTTCGAGAATATCGTCGAATTCATGAGCGGCTGCCGGCCGGCGGCCTGCGCCGCCGCGGCCAAGGACGCGCCCGGCAGCAGCGCCTGTCTGGCCGTCGTCTACGAAGGCGTCGACGCCGTGCGCAAGATTCGCGATCTGCTGGGCGCGACCGATCCAACCAAGGCGCGGCCCGGTTCGGTCCGCCGCGAATTCGGGACCAGCATTATGGTCAACGCGGCGCATGCCTCCGACTCCACCGAGAACGCCCGGCGCGAAATGAGCATCATCGGGGTCGACATCCCCGAGCCCTTCATGAGTGTGGTCAAACAGGCGCTGCAGGACTGATGCGGTCGTCGCCAGCAACTCAATGATTTGCCAATCTGGAACTCAGGAACTCAAGAAAGTTAATCTTTCCTGAATCGCTTCCTGATTTCCGGCTTTCCAAAGGAACAATCATGTGATGAAATCAAGCGGCCTGTACAACGTGTATTGAATCGCGTTGACGAGGCCGCAAGGCGCTGACACGGGCGAGTGGTGAAATTGGCAGACACGCAAGACTTAGGATCTTGTAGCGAAAGCTTTGCGGGTTCGAGTCCCGCCTCGCCCACCATGCTTATAGAATGTTGAAAAACAACATATTAAGAGTACGAAAACCGCAAATTCGTCTCAAGGCTGCAGGGCAAACGCATCAAAAATATTCCCCCTTTGACGTTTGTGGCACCTTGACGGGGGCGGATGCGCTTTCGCGCCGATGTCTGCGGCTCCAGTAACGCCGTGTCGGCGGCATGGCCTTTGGATGACGCGTGCGGGGCGTTTTCCGGCAAAGCAGCGGCCACGACGCGGTCGCCGTCCGCGTCGTGGTGGAAGACCGAACGGCTCAGGCCGGGTTGATGCCTAGGGCGACTGCATCGTCCTGCTGTAATGTTTAACAGGCGATTTTGCTTTGTGGTAGTTGGAGTAATCCGCTCAACTG
>JAAYZJ010000465.1 GCA_012514915.1 Lentisphaerota bacterium
AAGTCGGCGGCAACAAGATCGCCGTCATCAAGGAGGTTCGCGCCATCACCGGGCTCGGGCTGAAGGATGCCAAGGATCTGGTTGACGGCGCTCCCAAGCCCATCAAGAGCGGCGTCTCCAAGGACGAGGCGGCCAAGATCAAGGAACAGGTCGAGAAGGCCGGCGCCAAGGTCGAGATCAAGTAGTCGGCGCGCGTCCGCTTGTTTCCGGGCGGCCACCCTCCCGACGCGGGGTGGCCGCTCTTCCGTCTTGGTTGCGTCGCCTCTTTTTTCCACGTTTCCCCCACCCGAGGTAACCGATGTTCCAGAGACATGTTTTCGGCAAGCTCAAGCCGGTTATCCAGCCGCCCAACCTGATCGAGATCCAGACGCGGTCCTACCAGGATTTCCTGCAGGCCGAGCTGCCCCCCGCCAAGCGCGACAGCAGCAAGGGGTTGCAGGCGATTTTTCGCGAGGTGTTTCCCATCGAGAGCTTCGAGCCGGGCAAGTATGTGCTCGAGTTCGTCAAATACACCCTCGGTGAGCCCAAGCTGAGCGTGGTGGAGGCGCTCGCCAGCGGCGGGACGCACGCGGCCCCCTTCCACGCCACCTTCACCCTCAAGGAGGGCGAGGAGGTTCGCGAGGAGGAGGTCTACATGGGCGAGATCCCCCTCATGACCGAGGATGGATCGTTCGTCGTCAACGGCGCCGAGCGGGTGATCGTCTCGCAGTTGCACCGCTCGCCGGGCGTGTGCACCGAGTCGGCGCTGCACGCCAACGGCCAGACCCTCTATTCGGTCCGGCTCATTCCCGACCGCGGATCCTGGATCGAGATCCAGTTCGACACGAGCGACGTCATGTGGGTCTACATGGATCGTCGCCGCCGGCGCCGCAAGTTCCATGCGACGACGTTCCTGCGCGCCCTCGGTTTCGGTACCGACGAGGCGATCCTCAAGCCGTTCTACACGTTCAAGACGCTCGATACCGGCGCCAGCTACCGCGCCGAGGAGCTGGAGTGGTACCGCTTCAAGGACGACGTCATCGACGTCGACTCGCAGGCGGTGCTCGCGCGCCGTTACGAACCCCTGTCCGAGGCCCTCCTCAAGCAGATGGCCCAGGCCGGGTTCCCCCGCATCGACGTCGTCGATGTCGCCTGGGACGAGGGGCTGCTCCTCAAGACGCTGCTCGTCGATCCGACCCGGACCGAGGAGGAGGCGCTCAACGACATCTACCACCGCCTCCGGCCCGGCGATCCCGCCACGGCCTCGAACGCCAAGCAGTTGATCAAGCGCCTCTTCTTCGACCCCCGCCGCTACGATCTCGGCCGCGTCGGGCGGCACAAGATCAACCTCAAGCTCAAGCTCGAAGGCAAGGTGCCGAGCGACCTGCGCGTCCTGCACGAGAGCGGGATCGACGTCATCGAGTCGATCCGGCTCCTGCTGGACATCAAGTCGGGGCGCGAGGGGGTTGACGACATCGACCATCTGGGCAACCGCCGCATCCGCACGGCCGGGGAGCTGCTCGAGAACCAGTGCCGCATCGGCCTGAGCCGCACGGAACGCCTGATCCGCGAGCGGATGAGCGTGTTCGACGCCGGGACCAATGGCACCCTGTCCCCCTCGCGGCTGGTCAACAGCAAGTCGCTGGCGGCGGTCGTGCAGGACTTCTTCGGCCGCAGCCAGCTCAGCCAGTTCATGGATCAGACCAACCCGTTGAGCGGGCTGGCCCACAAGCGCCGCCTCTCGGCCCTCGGCCCGGGCGGTCTCAGCCGTGAGCGCGCGGGCTTCGAGGTGCGCGACGTCCACAGTTCGCACTACGGGCGCATCTGCCCGATCGAGACGCCCGAGGGGCCGAACATCGGCCTGATCTCGTCGCTCGGCCTCTATGCGCGGATCAACGACTTTGGCTTCATCGAAAGCCCCTACCGCCGCGTCGTGGGCGGCAAGGTGACGGACGAAGTCGTCTACATGACGGCCGACCAGGAGGAGCAGTACGTCATCGCCCAGGCGAACTCGGAGCTCAACCCCGACAACAGCTTCGCGACCGCGAGCGTGCATGCCCGCTTCCAGACCGATTTCGTCGAGGTCGATCCGGCGAAGATCCAGTTCATGGACGTCTCGCCCATGCAGGTGATCTCGATCGCCGCCGGCCTCATTCCCTTCCTCGAGCACGACGACGCCAACCGCGCCCTGATGGGCGCCAACATGATGCGGCAGGCCGTGCCGCTCCTCGTGCCGGACCACCCCTACGTCGCGACGGGGCTCGAACAACGCGCCGCCGCCGACTCCTGCGTGACGGTCCAGGCCCGGGCCGACGGCATCGTCGCCTACGTCTCGGCGACGGAGGTCATCGTCACCGAGAACGGCAAGCTCGGCACGGGCCGCAACCGCCGCGGCGGGCGCGGAG
>JAAYZJ010000466.1 GCA_012514915.1 Lentisphaerota bacterium
AATCGTCGCGGCGGTGATGGTAATACACGCCCGTCGTGCAGTTCTTCCGTGTCAGCCAGAGCCCCGGCACACCGGCCACCGCAAAGGGGAACTGGTCGGTATAGGGACACACCTCCTGGTGGAGATCGTAGAACAGTTCATGCCGCTTGAAAACGGCCCGCAGGAGCTGCTCATCGGGCGGCATGCCGTTGTAATTGACCGACAGCCAGCCCAGCGCCGATCCGGAGCCATCGATGTTGAACATGAAGCGTCCCTGCGCGGCAACCTCCTGGCGATGCCGCCGCACGTAGTTCGCGCTGCCGACCGAGAGCTGCTCCTCGGCGCCGAAGCTGATCAGGCGGAACGACCGCTTGAAGCCGCGCCCCGCCAGCACGCGCGCCAGTTCCAGCACCGCCGAGGAGCCAACGGCATTGTCGTCCGCCCCCGGCGTCCCCGCCTGCGTATCATGGTGGCCGCCCACAAAGATCACCCCCCCTGCGGGGTCGCTCCCGGGCACATCGATGATCACGTTTTCGGAGAGGCTCTGGCGCCGCGCGCCGCTCACGCACAGGCGGGCACGGGTCGCCTGCCCCCGCTTCCAGCGCCAGGCATCCTGGTAGGCGACATTGACGCTGGCGCGCGCGCCGAACTGCCGCACATAGGCAGGGAACAATCCATCGGCCAGTGCAACGGGGCCGGGATAACGGATGTCCACAAAGAGGAGGAAGGCGGGATCGGCCTCGATCAGCCGCCGGTAATGATCCGGTGTCGCGAGGTGGCACCCCAGATGCAGGACGGCCGCGCCGCGGAGGAACGACAGATCATCACGGAGGTAGCCCGTTTGCGTATCGAAAAACACGAGCGGCGCCTCGATCATCCGGCCATCCGTCGACGGTGCGGCGCCGAACAGCGAACATTCGAACGGCTGCCAGCGGCCATCGAGCTCGATCTCCAGCGTCTCGGCCGTCACGGCCCGCTCCCAGACCGGGAAGTCCTCGGTCCGGACGCGCGCGCCCGGCACGGCGCCGGCTTCCCGCGCCAGGTAGTCGGCGGCGGCGCGCTCGGCCGACGAGCCGGCGAGGCGCGGGCCGATCGTCACGGTGAGGTGCCGCAGGTGACGGTCCAGGTTGGCCGGGAGGATCGCCGGCACGGTGCGCATCGGGCGAGTGTGGGGCATGCCGCAGTATAGCGAAGGTCACGGCCCTTTGCCAAGCCCACCGATTCATTGATTTTCCATCCCGGAAAGTGTAAGGTGTCCTCTTCTCTGCGTGCCATCAAAGGTCAAGATGAACAAGAAACCTGCCGACGGAGGGGACAAGTCCTTGCCCCGCCCCGTGATCCACGAAGATTACTGCAAGGGCTGCGGCCGCTGCATCGCGGCGTGCCCCAAGCATGTCCTGCGCTTCAAGTCGACGCTCAACCGGCGCAGCGTCAAGCCCGCCGAGTATGTCGGCGAGGGGTGCATCGGGTGCGGGTTCTGCTTCTACAACTGTCCGGAGCCGTTCGCCGTCGAGGTCCATACCCCCGATAAGAAGACCCGCTAGCAAGGATTTTAGCATGACCAAGTTCGTTAAAGGAAACGAGGCCGTTGTCATCGGCGCGCTCTACGCCGGCTGCGACGCCTTTTTCGGCTATCCGATCACCCCGGCCAGCGAGATCGCCCACGCGGCCGCGGCCTATTTTCCCGCCGTCGGCCGCGAGTTCCTCCAGGCCGAGTGCGAGACCGCCTCGATCAACATGGTCTACGGCGCCGCCGCAGCGGGCAAACTTTCGATGACCGCCACCTCAGGCCCCGGCATGAGCCTGATGCAGGAGGCCCTCTCGTACCTGGCCGGCGCCGAGCTGCCCGGCGTGATCGTCAACATCCAGCGCGCCGGTCCCGGCCTGGGCAACGTCTATCCCGAGCAGGCCGACTACAACCAGGCCGTCAAGGGGGGCGGGCACGGCAACTACCACTGCGCCGTCTTGGCGCCCGGCAACGTGCAGGAGATGTGCGACCTGACACTCGACGCGTTCGCCCTGGCGTTCCGCCACCGCAATCCGGTCATCGTCCTGGCCGATGCCGTGCTGGGGCAGATGATGGAGACGCTGCGGCTGCCGTCCGCCGAGGCGCCGCGTCCCGCGACCGCCGACTGGGCAGTGCAGGGCGACGCCGCCACACGGCGCAACCTGATCACCTCGATCTTCCTCAACGCCCCGATGCAGGAGCGGCACAACCAGCACCTGCAGGCGAAGTACGCGGCGATGCAGCGTGAGGCCCGCTGGGAAACCTACCGCACGGAGGACGCCGACATCGTCCTGACCGGCTACGGCATCTCGAGCCGCATCGCCCGCACGGCCGTCGATACGCTGCGGGAGGGCGGCATCCGGGCGGGGCTGTTCCGCCCGATCACCCTCTATCCCTTCCCCGCGGCGGCGCTGCGCGCGACGGTCGACGGGCGGCGGATCGTCGTCGTCGAGCTGAGCTGCGGCCAGTACCGCGACGACGTCGCCCTGCAGCTCGGCGTTCCGGCCGACTCGCTGACGCTGCTCAACCGCATGGGCGGCATGCTGATCACGGCCGACGAGGTCGTGGCCGGCGTCCAGGCGCGGCTGCGCGGCGCAGTCTGCCCGTCACCGGCCGCCGACCCCGTCGAGGCCTCGGACACCAGTTGGACGCCCGACTGCCCGACGGCCACGGCACCTTGACCACGGCCTGTCAGAACCCTGAATCCTGGCCCCTTCCACGTACTGTGATATGAATATCAAGCAATCCGTCGGATTCTACGACACCTTCGAGCGCAGCGGCAGCCCCACGCGCGACACCCATTACTGCGCCGGTTGCGGGCACGGCATTCTCCACAAGCTGATCTGCGAGGCGCTGGTCGACCTCGGCCTGCAGGACCGCACGGTGATGGTCAATCCGATCGGTTGCGCCGTCTTCGGCTACTACTACTGGGATGTCGGCAACATCGGCGCGGCCCATGGGCGGGCGCAGGCGGTGGCCACGGCGCTGAACCGCACCCTGCCCGGCCGGGTCGTCATCGCCTACCAGGGGGACGGCGACCTGGGGGCCATCGGCTTCAACTGCACGTTCCAGGCCGCCAGCCGCGGCGAGCATTTCGCCACGTTCTTCGTGAACAACGCGACCTACGGCATGACGGGCGGGCAGCTCGCGCCGACCACGCTCATCGGCCAGAAGTCGGCCACCTCGCCGGCCGGCCGCTCGGCCGCGCACGAGGGCTATCCCCTGCACGTCTGCGAGACGCTCGACCAGCTCCAGGCGCCGGTCTACATCGCGCGGTGCTCGCTGGCCGACACCAAGCGGATCATGCAGGCGCGCCAGGCCATCCGCAAGGCGCTCGAAATCCAGCGCGACGGCAAGGGTTATGCCTTTGTCGAGTTTCTCTCCCCCTGCCCCACCAACCTGGGGATGGACGCCATCCAGGCGGCGGGCTTCGTGGCCAACGAGATGGAGCGGGAGTTCCCGCTAAAGTGTTTCCGCGACCGTTCGGCCGAGGCCGAGCCTCTTCCCGCGCCGGTGCCGGCGCCATCGCCGAGCGAGTTTTTCGCTGGCGACGCGGCCGACGCCCCCGTGGCGGGTGATGATGATTTCGTCGAGAAGCGGATGAAATTCGCGGGATACGGCGGCCAGGGGATCCTCAGCCTGGGGATCGCCATCGCCGAAGCGGGCCGTTTCGCCGGGCGGCAAGCTTCGTGGTTCCCGAGCTACGGCCCCGAGCAGCGCGGGGGTTCGGCCTCGTGCACGGTGGTCCTGAGCGCCAAGTCGATCGGCTCTCCCGACGCCACGCATCCCGACGTGCTCGTCTGCATGAACCGGCCGGCCTTCGAGCGCTTCGCGCCGACCGTGCGGCCGGGCGGCCTGCTGATCTGCGACACCCTGGCGGGCGTGACGCCCGCCGAGGCCCCCGCGGGCGTCCGCTTCGTCCAGGTGCCGGCCACGGAACTGGCCGAGAAGCTCGGCGTCCCCCGCGCCGCCAACACCGTGATGCTGGCCGCGCTGGCCACCCTCGGGGCCACGGGACTGCCGCGAGAGCAACTGCTGGCCGCGCTCGATGCCAGCTTCGCCAAGAAACCCAAGCTTATCCCCGTCAACCGGAAGATCTTCGAGGAAGCCGGCGCGTGGTGCCGCGAGCATCTCGCGCGCGCCGGTGGTTGAACCAACACGGAGGCGATGCCCACGATGAACAACAACGCCCAGATCGCCACGCGCCTGCGGGGCGCGCGCGAGGCAGCCGGCCTGAGCGTCGACGAGACGGCTCGAGCCCTGCAATTGACGTCCGCCACCTACGCCGACTACGAAGCGGGGCGGCAGGACATCCCCATGGGGCTGCTGCCCGGGCTCGCGCGTCTCTTCGGGATGGAGGCGTCGGCCCTGCTCACGGGCGGCGACGCCCACGCCCGCGTCTTCTCCATCACGCGCAAGGGCAAGGGAGCCGTCGTGGAGCGCCGTCAAGCCTACCACTACGAGCACCTCGCGCCGGGGTTCCTGCGCCCGGCGATGGAACCCTTCGTCGTGACGGTCGCCCCCAAGCCGGGCGCCACCTTCCAACTCAACAGCCATGCCGGCCAGGAGTTCGATCTCGTCCTGCAGGGACGGCTCGAACTGAGGATCGACGGCCAGACCCTCGTGCTGGATCCCGGCGACAGCATCTACTTCGACGCGACCCGGCCCCACGGCATGCGGGCGCTGGACGGGACAACCGTGAAGTTCCTCGCGATCGTGACCGCCTGACCCCGACCGCCCCGCCCGCGCGGACGCGCGCCCGGGAGAGCCATCATCCATCCGCCAACCTACCGACAAACCGCCCCCCGCCCGCCATCATGAGCACCCCGCTACTGGATCGCCTGCTGCCCCGGAAGACCTTCGACTCCTACGAGGAATTCGCCGCCCATTACCGCGTCGAGGTCCCCGCGCACTTCAACTTCGGCACGGATGTCGTCGACGCGATCGC
>JAAYZJ010000467.1 GCA_012514915.1 Lentisphaerota bacterium
ACCTGCTCGACGAGGCCTGCGCCTCGATCCGCACCGAGATGGACTCGATGCCCGCCGAGCTCGACCAGTTGACCCGGCGCGCCACGCGGCTCGAGATCGAGGAGGCGGGGCTCAAGCGCGAACGCGACGCGGCCAGCCGCCAGCGGCTCGAGGAGTTGCGCCGCGAGCTGGCCGACGTCAAGGCCCAGGCCGACGCGATGCAGGCGCAGTGGCGCAACGAGAAGCAGGTGCTCGCGACGACCAGCCAGTTGCGCGAGCAGCTCGACCGGGCCCGCCGCGACTACGAGGAGGCCGAGCGCGCCATCAACCACGAGCGCGCGGCGGAGCTCCGCTACGGCCGCATCCCCGCGCTTGAAAAGGAGTTGAAGGCGGCGCAGGCCCGGCTCAAGGACGGCGCCGGGACGCTCCTCCGCGAGGAAGTCACCGAGGAGGAGATCGCCGAGGTTGTCTCGCGCTGGGCCGGGGTGCCGGTGCGCAAGCTGGTGGCGGGGGAGCGCGAGAAGCTGCTGCAGCTCGGCGCGGCGCTCCAGGCCCGGGTCGTCGGGCAGGATGCGGCCGTCGCGGCCGTCGCCGACGCCGTGCTGCGCGCCCGCGCCGGCATCCAGAACAGCCGCCGCCCCGTCGGCGCGTTCCTGTTCCTCGGCCCGACCGGCGTCGGCAAGACCGAGCTGGCGCGCAGCCTGGCCGCCGAACTGTTCGACGCCGAGGAGAACCTGGTGCGCATCGACATGAGCGAGTACATGGAGAAGCACAGCGTCTCGCGGCTCGTCGGCGCGCCCCCCGGCTACATCGGCTACGAGGAGGGGGGCCAGTTGACCGAGGCGGTGCGGCGCAAGCCCTACAGCGTCATCCTGCTCGACGAGATCGAAAAGGCGCACCCCGACGTCTTCAACATCCTGCTTCAGGTGCTCGACGACGGGCGGTTGACCGACGGCCACGGCCGGACGGTCAGCTTCCGCAACGCGATCGTCATCCTGACGAGCAACATCGGTTCGGACGACCTGGCCGCCGACCAGGCGGAAACGGCGGTGGCCGGCGAAGGCCGCGACATTTCCGAGGCGACGCGGGCGCGGGTCATGGAGGCGCTGCGGCAGGCGTTCCGTCCCGAGTTCCTCAACCGGCTCGACGAGGTGGTCCTCTTCCATCCGCTCGGGCCGGCGCAGATCGCCGCGATCGTCAAGCTGCAGCTCGACGACCTGCGGCGGCGGCTGGCCGGGCAGGAGCTGAAGCTGGAAGTCACCGACGAGGGGCTGGCGCGCCTGGCCGAACTGGGCTTCGACCCCGTCTACGGCGCACGGCCGGTCAAGCGGGTCATCCAGCGGGAGCTGGAGACGGCCATCGCGCGGCGCCTAGTCGCGGGCGAATGCCCGCCGCAGGCGACGGTGAAGGTTTCCGCCGACGCCTCCGGCCTGACGATCGACGTCGTTGAGTAAGGCGAAGTCGCTTGTCCTGACGCGCCTGGATGCGGAAGGGCTTGTCCTGACGCGCCTGGATGCGGAAGGGCTTGTCCTCGTAGCCTTTGACGAAGCAGGCGTCCCTGCCGAGCCGCACAGGTAGGGCGAGGCGTCTCTGCCGAGCCGCAGTAGCAGACTCGCGACCGCGAGCCCACTCCCACCCTTCGTGCCCTTCGTGTTCTTCGTGGTGCATCCCATTGCATCCCACCCATCATTCCCGAGCCTATACGCTCTGATGGACAAATACAAAAAAATGCAGGATACTTGCCTCCTTTCAACGAGCTCCCTATCCCCCGGAGATTCCCGATGCCAACGTGGACATCCAAGGCGCGCGTGCTGGCGGCCATTCACCGCCAGGTGCCCGACCGCGTGCCGCTGAACTACAGCTCCAATCCCGCCAGCGATGCCCGGCTCAAGCGGCATTTCGGACTCGCGCCCGACGACGCCGAGGGGCTGCGCCGCGCCCTGCGCATCGACTTCCGCGGCGTCTGGCCCGCCTACACCGGCCCGCGGCTCCACGCCGACATCCCCGCGCGCGGCGTGGTCGTCGACGACTGGGGCATCCACCGCCGCCGCATCGAGCACGAGACGGGGGCCTACTGGGACTACTGCGACTTCCCCCTGCGCGAGGCGACCGAGGAGGAGGTCGCCGCCTGGCCGCTGCCCAACCCCGATCACTTCGACACCAGCCGCATCGCCGACACCTGCCGCCAATTGAGTGACTATGCCATCTTCTGCGGGGGCCCCGGCGTCGGCGATGTGATCAACAGCACCGGCATGCTCCGCTCGATGGAACAGACGCTGATCGACCTGATCACCGACGATCCCGCCGGCCTGCTGCTGATCCGGCGCCGGGCCGACATCTACCTCAAGCTTATGGAACGCGTGCTCGACGCCGGTCGCGGCGGGATCGATCTGATGTGGCTGGGCGAGGATCTGGGCACGCAGAAAGCGCCGATGATCAGTCTGGAGCTGTACCGGCGCCATATCCGGCCGATCCACCAAGCCTTCATTGACCTGGCCAAGAGCTACGGTATTCCCGTGATCGTCCACACCTGCGGGTCAAGCAGTTGGGCGTACGACGACTTTATCGCGATGGGCGTCAGCGCCGTCGACACCCTCCAGCCCGAGGCGGCCAACATGGCGCCCGCCACGCTCAAGGCCCGCTTCGGGAACCGGCTGGCGTTCCATGGATGCATCTCCACGGCGGGCCCCCTGGCGACGGGAAGCGCCGACGACGTCCGGGCCGTCTGCCGCGACACGCTCGACATCATGATGCCCGGCGGCGGCTACTGCCTGGCGCCCACGCACGCGATCCAGGACAACACCCCGCTCGAGAACGTCCTCGCCATGTACGAGACCGGGCTCTCGCATGGCGTCTATGCCTGAAACACCGACACCCCGCGAGCGGCGCTTCACCGTGGCCCTGTTTCTCATGGGGCTGGCGATGTACTTCGTCGTCAATATCCACCGGGTGGCCATCCCGGGGCAGATCTTCTCCCAGCTCCAGGCGGAACTGCGTGTGTCGGCTTCCGCCATTGCGGGACTGGGCACCGCGTTCATGTACATCTATGCGGTCACGCAACTGCTGGTCGGTGTCCTCGTCGACCGCTACGGCGGCATGCGCGTGCTGGCCGTCGGGGGCGTGGTGATCGCCGTGGGCACGTTGCTGTTCGCCTGCTCAACCGCGTTCTGGATGCTTCTGGCCAGCCGGGCGCTTGTCGGACTGGGGTGCGGATGCGCCTATCTCAGCCTGGTCAAGGAGTGCCTCCGCCTCTATCCCCACCGCTTCACGACCGTCCTCGGCTTCGTCGTCTTCTTCGGCTATTCGGGTGGGATCGCCGGCACCTTTCCCTTCGTCAAATGCGTCGAGATGGCGGGCTGGCGTGCCGGCATGCTGATCATCGCGGGGACGGGCGTGCTGCTCCTGGCCGGCATGGCTATCTTCTGGCGGGGCGCGTGGCGCCCGGCGATCAACCGCGCGGCGCTTCTTTCGGTCGCGCCCTACCGGGAGGGTCTGTCGAATTTCAACACACTGAAATGCCTCCTTGCGACCATGACGGGCTTCGGCGTCTACTATGTGGTCCTCACGGTGATCGGCGGCAAACTGCTGGAGGATATCGGCGGCCTCTCCCCCGCCAGGGCCGCGAAATGCTGCTCGCTGCTGATTCTCCTCTCCGCGATCAGCAACCAGGTCACGGGGGTGCTCAGCGTCCACCGCGGCAACCGCCGCCGCAGTTTCCTCCAGTGGCAGGCGGGACTGGTGCCAGCCGGTTGCCTTTTGGCGCTCGCCGGTATCGCCCTGCTGCCGGGACACCCGGCACTTGGCCCCGTGCTGGTGGTCGCCTTCTTGTGCATCATGATGTCCTCCGGCTTCTCGCCGCTCACCAACGCCATCCTTATCGAGGTCAACCCCCCGGCGCTCACCGGCGTGGCCGTCGGTCTCGGCAATTTCGCCGCCTACGCTTTCGTCGCCCTGTTCAGCAGCCTGGCCGGCGCCATCCTGGACCTCTTCGGCGGCCAGTCTCCGCCGGGTGCCGACGGCCACATTCTCTATCCCGCCGCGGCCTACCTCACCCTCTTCAGTGTCTTTTTGCTGATCACTACCGCCGCCTACGCCATCGCACGGCGGCTGCCCGAAACCCACGGGCGCAACATTCACGACGGCCGTTCCCGCCCCGTGCGTTTGTTCGGACGGACGCTGATGACCCTGCACACATGATGACGATCCCCATCCGCCCGGTTGCCCATCCCGTTGACCAGCACCCCGACCTGCTGCGCGACGAATCGCAGCTCGCCGGCACGGCCGAGCACCTCTTCTTGCCGCGCAACTCCGGCGAGATCACCGCCATCCTGCGCGCCCTGGCCCGCCGCGGCGAAACCGTCACCGTGCAGGGCGCGCGGACGGGCATCGCCGGCGGGGCCGTGCCGCGGGGCGGCGCCATTCTGAATTTGGCGGGGCTCGACCGGGTGCTGGGGCTGCGCTTCGACGCCGGCGGCTCGCCGCTGCTGCGCGTGCAGCCCGGTCTCCTCCTGAGCACGCTCCGGCGCTGGCTGCAGAATCCCGCGCCGCCGCCCGGCGTGCCGGACGACACCTGGCAGGCCTTCCGACGCCGGCGCTGGCGCTTCACGCCCGACCCCACCGAGCAAACGGCCTCGCTGGGCGGCATGATCGCCTGCAACGCCTCGGGCGCCTGCTCCTTCCTGCACGGCCCCACGCGGCGCTGGGTCGAATCGCTGCGGATTCTCCTGCCCGACGGCCGTTCCCTGCGCCTGTCGCGGACCGGCGGCCCCTTTGCCGACGGACACTCCTTTGCTCTGGAGCCCCGGGACGACGACGGGACGCCGCCGCCGTCCCCCGCCCTGACCGGCATCCTGCCCGCCATCGCCCTGCCGGCCGTCAAGCACGCCGCCGGCTACTGGATCGCCGCGAACATGCCGCTGCTCGACCTGTTCATCGGGGGCGAAGGGACACTGGGGATCGTGGTGGAGGCGGAGATCCGCCTGCTGCCGGAGCCTGCGCATCGCTGGGGCCTTCTGCTGATGCCGCCCTCGGAGGACGCCGCGCTGGAACTGGTCGCCACGGTGCGGGCGGCGGCCGGCCCGTCGCGGACCGGCCTGGGGGCGCCCCTGGCCGCCATCGAGTATTTCGACGCCGCCGCGCTCGCGCTCCTGCGCCGCGGCGCCGCCGGCCAGGCCTCCGGCCTGGCCTACCCCGTCCCCCCCGACGGCGCCTGCTGCGCCCTCTATGTCGAGCTGGAGGGCGACGACGCCGCCGACCTTACGGCGGCCGCCGCGATCCTGGCCCGGCACGCGGCGGCGGGTGGCATCCGCGACGAATGGACGTGGGCCGCCTCGGGCGCGGCCGACCTCGAGCGCCTCAAGGCTTTCCGGCATGCCGTGCCCGAAGCAGTCAACCAGATCATCGCGGAACGGCGCCGCGCCCTTCCCGGCCTCACCAAGGTCGGCACCGACTTCGCGGTCCCCGACGGGCGCCTGCACGAAGTCATGCGCCTCTACCGCGACGGCCTCGCACGAACCCGGCTCGACGGCGTGATCTTCGGCCACATCGGCGACAACCACGTACACGTCAACATCCTGCCGCGTGATGCCGCGGAACTCACGCGCGCCAAGCAGTTGGTGGGCGAATGGGCGGTGCAATGCGTGGCCTGGGGGGGGACCGTTTCGGCGGAACACGGCGTGGGCAAGCTCAAGACCCACCTGCTGACCACGCTCTACGGCGAGGCGGGCGTCCGGGACTTGCGGCGGCTCAAGGCCTGTTTCGATCCCGGCAACCGCCTCAACCCCGGCACGCTGTTCGCGCCGCCCGCGTGATGCTTGGCCGGAATGCGTGAAAAGATGGTGGGCCCAGCAGGACTCGAACCTGCGACCAAAGGATTATGAGTCCTCCGCTCTGACCGACTGAGCTATAGGCCCGGAATGGCGCGTCAGTAGCGCCATCATACGCCAGCGCGGACATGCGTTTCAAGTCGAAACCGCTTGCCGAACCCCCTGCAGAAACCGGTCGGGACAGAGCCCGACCCTCCAGAACCGCGGAACCCGCTGGTTATCAGGGCTGGAGGGACGACCTCCGTGTCGTCCGTCTGGGTTCAGCAAGAGCCACGATTGTTGGTACTTTGCCAAGGCCGTTTCAGGCGTTTCAGGCCGACAAGCGTTTTCTTGCATGCAGAAGATTGCAGTGCGGTGGCTACGCCGTGTGTGGGAGGGGGGGGCTAATCACTCCCTCAGACCCGCTTCGGCCCTCAGTCCTTCCGAGGTTTGCCTGCAAGGCTTGCCGCATGTGACTGGTCATCCGAAAGACCTCTCGCAAGCCACGATGTCCCAAAGGTAGATTGGGCGTCAAGCTGCGCCTAAATGTCTCACTGCCAGCATTCGCAAGTGGGACATTTAGGCGCTATTCTGGCGATTGCAGCAGGGTGCGAGAAATCGATAGTAATTTCATTTGCAACGATTTAGGTGATTATCGCTCGGGTTGGCACATGGGATGCTAAATAGATGGTGCTTCCGGCGTATGGGATGCCGGAAAGGAAGGGAGTGCAACATGAACGACTACAACTACATGAACATGGCATGGGGCCTTCTGGACGAAGTTCTGAACGCCTTTGAGCGTGATGTTCACGATGCCCCTTTGCTGCGGGAATGGCGGCCCCGGATCAACGCCTGGGAGTCGGATCAGGCGCTGATGATCGAGGCGGAGCTTCCCGGAATCGAGCCCGGCCAGGTCGAGGTGAGCATCGAGGGCGAGCTGCTGACCCTGCAGGGCAAGGCCGACGAGGCGGAGAAGCGTCCGCGTTTCGGCCGGCAGCTCAAGCTGCCCTTCGCGGTGGATG
>JAAYZJ010000468.1 GCA_012514915.1 Lentisphaerota bacterium
CGTCGGTCAGGACGATGCCGATGCGGTTGCGCGGTCCGAACTGCGGGGTGAGGAACATCTTGCTGAAGCCGATCTCGCCCAGGCCGCAGAGGTAGGCGGCGATACGGAGGTGGATCATGATGTCGGGGGTCGCCTGGCCGGGACGGACGGGGCGGCTGTAGTTCCGCCGGGCGAACCCGTCGCCGTCGATCGCGCGCCAGTCGCTCTGGTGGCCCATGGGAATGGCCTCGTAGCCCTGGTCCTCGATCGCCTTGGTCAGGTTGATGACGGTCATCGGAATGTACAGGTAGGTGAGCCCGCCATACCCCATGGCCGAATAGTTGCTGAAGTACGTCCCCTCCTCGATGCCGCGCAGGCTGCCGCGCTCGACGCGGAACGCCATGCCGATGATCGACTTGCACTCGGGCATGATCTGCCGCGGATCCATCTGCAGCGGGGCGTCGGCCCAGCGGTCGATGCTGCCGATGCCGACGGAATCGGCGCCGAACTCGAGCGCCTTGCGCTTGACGAAATCGGCCGCCTGGACGGGATCGCCGAGATCAACCGCGTTGAATTCCCTGCTCATGACTGTCATTCCTGCCGCCTTTCCATTGCTCGTTCATCCATGATGGACAATTGTTCAAGAAAGCGGGATGAGCTTAGCGTCTTGGGGGTTGGATGTCAATACTTGCCATCCGGCGGCGCGCCCTCTACAATGTACGCGTCATCAGTTGGGGTGTCTGTCCTGCGGGCAGTCTGAGATCATACCCATCGAACCTGAACCGGATCATGCCGGCGTAGGGATACTGAGCAGGTCTGCTTGCGGGCGGCCCGGGCCACGATGCTCCAGCTGACAAGTGAAAACCCATCATTGTCAGGAGCCCTATGCAGCCCATCATGGAAGAGCAGATATCCGGCGCCATCGTCCGGAGTTTTTTCGCCAAACTCGAACGGCATCTCGCCGTGGATGTCGCCATCGTCGGCGCCGGCCCGTCCGGCCTGGTCGCCGCGCACGACCTCGCCCGGGACGGATTCAAGGTGGCCGTCTACGAGAGCAAGCTCGCGCCGGGCGGCGGCGTCTGGGGCGGCGGCATGCTGATGAACGAGGTGGTCGTGCAGGACGACGCCGTGCCGATCCTGCGCGACTTCCGCATCACCACAGTGCCGCTGGGCAACGGCTACCACACGCTCGATTCGGTCGAGATGGCGTCGGGCCTGATTTTCGGCGCCCGCCAGGCGGGGGCCGTGATCTTCAACACGGTATGCGTCGAGGACGTGGTGATCCATGACGGCGTCGTCGCCGGCGTGGTGATCAACTGGAATCCCGTCCGCCGCCTGGAGATGCACGTCGATCCGCTGGTCGTCCTGTCGCGCGCGCTGGTCGACGGCACGGGGCATCCGAGCGAGATCGTCGCCAAGGTCGCGAACAAGGGCGGCATGCGGATCGCGTCGCCCACCGGCGCGATCGTCGGCGAAAAACCCATGTGGATGGCGGATGGCGAGCGGACGACAGTGGAGAACACGATGCGCCTCTGCCCAGGGCTGTATGCCTCGGGCATGGCGGCCAACAATGTGCAGGGCGGCTTCCGCATGGGGCCGATCTTCGGCGGCATGCTCAAGAGCGGCCGCAAGGTCGCCCGTCAGATCGCGGAGGATCTCGCCTCGTGAAGGCCCCCGCCTGCATGCCGCCGGAGGCCGGGTTCGGCCTCTACCTGGTGCTGACCCAACCACGCACGAGCTACGCGGTGTGCGCCGAGGCGGCGGTGGCGGCCGGCGTGCGCTACCTCCAACTGCGCATGAAGCACGCCGCGCGCGCGGCGATCGTCGCGGAGGCGCGCGTCATCCGCGGCATCACAGCCGACTCGTCCACGCGCTTCGTGGTCAACGACGATCCCGCGATCGCCGCCGAGGCGGGCGCCGACGGCGTCCACCTC
>JAAYZJ010000469.1 GCA_012514915.1 Lentisphaerota bacterium
CCCGGTCCAACCGGGCGCCACCCTCCTGCCTGCGCGCCCCAGCCGCCGCCTGGGACCGGAGCCCGTTCCCGCCGGAGGCGGGATGCCCCGAAGGGGCAAGGGCGCAGGGCCAAGGCGGCGGCTGGGGGGTGTTGCGCGCATGCCTATCCTTTTACGCGTTCTGACCGTTTCCGATCATGGAGAAGTGTTTGCGTTTGTCCGGTGGAACACGCGCCGAAACGGGCAGCCCATCGATCGCGTCGCCGTCATACCAGCCAGTTCTCCCATACGTCAGTCCATAGAGGGTCAGTATCCGGCTGATGCGGCGCACGGACGGCAATGGCCGCAGACGCTCGTGCTCTCGCAACCGTTCGCGCAGTGCCACCGCGCCACAGGGCATGCCGCGGTTGCACAGTTCGAGCCGGACGATGACGACGATGGCCTCCACCTCTTCCGGGGTGCGGTCGGGGGCGGGGACGAACGCCTCGCAGGCCATGGCTTCGAGGTCGAGTTCATGCCACATGGGAAGGCCTCCCTCCGGTTGTCACCGAGCCGTTGGCTTCTGCCGACCGATCATCCGGCGGCCGGCCGCGGCCTGTGCGGTAGCTCTTGCCTCGTGTTGCGAGGATGTGCGCGTGATGCGCCAGGCGGTCCAGTAGCGCCGTGGTCAGCTTCTCGTCGCCGAAGACCTGCACCCACTCGGCGAAGGCCAGGTTGGTCGTAACCAGGGTCGAACAACGCTCATAGCGGTCGGCCAGCAGGTTGAAGAGCAACTCGCCGCCGTCACGCTTGAACGGCACGAAGCCGAGTTCGTCGACGATCAGCAGCGGCACCTTGCGGTAGCGGCGGTGCAGCCGGGAGAGCGTCCGCTCGTCGCGTGCCTCGACCAGGTCGCGGACCAGGTCTGCCGCCTTGTGGAACGCGACTGGGATCCGGCGCCTGGCGGCCTCCACGCCCAGGGCGATGGCCAGATGCGTCTTGCCCGTGCCGATGGGGCCGGCGATGACGATATCCTCGCCGGCCTCCACGAAGCGGCAGCTGGCCAGCTCCAGCAGTTTCGGGCGCGGTATGCCTTGCAGTGCATCCCACTCGATCTGTTCCAGCGTCTTGTGGTCGGGGAACTGCGCCAGCCGCATGTACCGGCGCGCCGCGTTCTCCTGTCGGGTGCGCAGTTCGGCCTCCAGCAGTTCGCGCAGGTACTCCTCGTACGGCCAGCCATCGTCGCGGGCGCGCCGGGCCACGGACGCATACTCCCGGGCGATGGTGGGCGTGCGCAACTGCCGGGCATGCCCCTGGATCACGGCTTGCAGGACGGCATCGCTCATGACGCACCTCCAGACGCCAGCAAGTCGTAGTCCGCCGCGCAACCCGCCTCGATCCGGATCATCCGCAACGCAGCCGGCACGGCCGCATCGGCGAGCACAGGCCGCGTCGGAAGATGGCCCAGGAGCGCCAGCAGGTTTCCGGAACCCTCCGGTGTGAAGGCCCCGGCTGCCAGTGCGTCTTCCAGGGCCGCCGTCACCGGCTCCTGGCCGTGATCCCTGACCGCCCCAAGTACACCGGCCAGGATCCGGCCGGCCTGGCGTCCCCCGTGCGCCGCCTCCAGCAAGGTCCACAGGCGCCGGTAGGGTTCGCCGAGCTCCGCCACCAGTTCCGGAGCGACCTGCCGGACGGCCTGGGGCTTCTGGGAGAGTTCCTTCAGGTAGTCGCGGTACTCGATGTGCCTGCCTCCAGGCCGCACCCGGGGGCGGAGGGTCTCGTCTCCCCGGCAGCGGAACCGGATGTCGGCCGCTCCGACCCAGGCCTCGGCGTCCAGCCGAGCCCAGTGTTCAGGCAGCGAATAGACCGCCCCGCCCACTTTCACGGTGGAACCGCTGCTGACTGCCACCGGCGTCAGGCAGCGCGGTTCGAACGGCGCTGCCGGAAGCGGCAGCATCCGCGCACGGTCTTCCTCGTACAGACCGGGCAACGGCCGGCCGTCGTCATGGCGGCGCTCCCGCCACCGCCCCTCGACATCCACACGCAACGCCACCGAAATCGTCTCCAGATCCGGCCCGGTCACGATCGGCGTCAGGTGCTGCAGCCGAATCGCCTTGCCCCGGCTCTCGACGCCTCCCTTGTCGTGCCCCTCTCCGGGACGCGCAAAGCACGGCTCGAACAGGTAGTGGCTGGCCAGCGACCGGAACCGGTCCGTCAGCTCCCGGTTCCCCATCCCCAGCAGCCGCTTCACCGCCGCCGAAAGGTTGTCGTAGACCATCCGCCGGGGAACGCCGCCCAGGTGCAGGAACGCCCGCGCATGGCCGTCTAGAAAGCAGGGCTGGTCGCAGCGGTCGTACAGGTGGACGAAGTCCCGTCCCGAATACATCAGCCGTACCAGGAACTTCCACACCCTGCGCCGGAAGCCTCCCTCGTCGACCAGCACCTCGAAGAAGTCAACCTGGGCCTCGTCGCCGGGGCGGTGGACCAGCGGAATGAAGACTTCGGATCGCCGTCGCCGTCGCTCCGCCAGATACCGCCGCACCGTCCGCTCGCCCACCGCGACCCCCTCCTCGGTCAACTGCCGGAGCAAGCGCGGTGCCGTCAGCCGGTGCTTTCCCGCCAGCCGCGGCTCCCATTCCTCGATCAACGCCTCGATCCGGGGGGCCAGCGGCCCCAACACCGGCTGCGGCCGGGGGTTCGACTCCTCCCGCCGTGGCTCCGACTGGGCTAAATACTTCTGCACGGTCCGTCGGTTCAGCCCGAGTTCTCGGGCTATCCGCCGGACGCTCAGCCCTTCGCCGAAATGCTTGTGCCGTATGACATGTATCTGATCCATCCTGAGCATGCTCCTTTCCTTCCTGACGCCCTATTGCGTCGGAAGGAATCATGCCTCAGGGTGGTGCATTTTCCGATGGCCGATTGGTGCACTATCCGATGGCCGGCTCTAGCTCCAGCATCTACTTTCCGTTGTTTATGGCCTTCGGCGCGGCTACACTGATCAAAGTCGCTCTTGTGGTTCACGAATACTTCCCGAGTAAGTACTTCAAATACATCCTGATCGGTGGCCTTTTGATTGTGGTGGCACGGCTGTTAATCTACTTCATCCGCACCATTGCGTTTCCGAAAAC
>JAAYZJ010000470.1 GCA_012514915.1 Lentisphaerota bacterium
CTCGACGGCGCTGTCGAAGTAGGCCAGGACCTTGTCGCCGCCGGCGTCGAGCGTGCGGAAGGTGACGGGCAGTTCACCGACCTGCCGCAGCAGGCGCCGGTAGACGGCTTCCTGCTCGTCCTCGGAGGGGAGGTCGGTACGCATCAGGTACAGCAGCTCGGTCCGGTAGAGGCCGATCCCCTCCGCATGCAGGTGCAGCGCCTGCTGGACTTCTCCCAGCAGGTTGATGTTGGCGTAGAGGTTCACCCGCGTGCCGTCGCGCGTGGCGGTTTCGGAGGCCATTTCGCGGCCAAGGGCCTCGGCCTCCTGGGCACTCTGCACATTGCGCCGGGAGAACATCTCGATCGCCGCCGCCGGCGGATCGACCACGACGATGCCGGCGTGCCCGTCGATCAGCACCTGCCGGCGGGCGGCGGCCTGCAGCAGCCCCTGCTCGCTGACGATCACCATCGGAATGCCGAGCGACCGGACCAGCAGGGAGATGTGCGCCGTGCTGCCCCCGCTGACCAGAACGATTCCCTGGATGCTCTCGCGGGCGATCCAGAGCATGTCGGACGGGAGCAGTTCGCGTCCGACGAGGATGGCCGCCGGCTCCGCCCCCGGTGCGGCCCCCTCGTTGTCGAGGTGCCGCAGCAGCCGCAGCGCGAGATCCTCGATGTCGCGCGCCTTCTCGCGCACGTATTCATGCGCGCTGCGTTCGAACATGGCGGCGACCTGGCGCGCCGCGGCGGCGATCGCGCGCCCCAGCGCGAGGCCGCCGTCCATCTCCCGGCGAATCTGGTCGAGGAACGAGGCGTCCTGCAGCAACATCAGGTGGGAGTCGAAAATCAGCGAGGCGGCCTCGGGCAGCCGCTCGGCCAGCAGCCGCTGCTCCTCCTCGAGGGCGGCCACGGTCTGGCCGACCAGTTCGTCTAGACCGATCGAGCGCGGCGGCTGGATGTCAGAACGGCTGCGGACCTCCAGCAGCGAGGCGGCCGAGGCGCGGTCGAGGACGCGGGCCTGGCCGAGGGAATATCCCTGCGAGACCGGTTGACCGCGGTACATGCCGCCAAAAGTGTCGGGTGCGCTCATTTCGCGGGATTAAAGCAGATTGTGTGCCGGGGGCGCCGCCGTCAACCGCCGTGGGCGCGTTCCCGTTGCACGGACCGCGCCTGAATCTCCGGATCCATCGCCGTCGTCCTCGTCCTCGACGAGTCACGGAGGACGAGGACGATGGAGAGCCGGAAACGGTCAGTGAAACGGGGATGCCCCCCCTATTTGGATCGACAAACTCGGGATTCGACAAGCACCATCGGTTAAGGCAAAATAGCGGTCTTTTCGAGGTCGCCTCCAGGCGGCCGGAAGCCGGGATGGAGTCTGACCATGAGCACAACGATCAATGGACGCGACCTGCTGCTGCGCGCGGTGCGGAATGAAACGACGGAGCGGGCCGCCTGGATGCCGTTCGTCGGCTGCCATGGCGCGGCACTTCTCGGCGTGAGCGCCGCCGACAGCCTGAAGTCGGCCCCCTTGCAGGTGCAGGGGTTGCTGAAGGCCCGCGAACTCTACCGGCCGGACGGCCTGCCGGTCTGCTTCGATCTGCAGATCGAGGCCGAGGCGCTCGGGTGCCGCCTGCACTGGGCGTCGGACGCCCCGCCGGCGGTCTCCACGCATCCGCTGGCCGAGGGCGTGGCCCTCGAAGACCTGCCGCCGCTGGTTGAGCAGGCGGGCCGCATCCCCGTCGTGCTCGATGTGCTGCGCCAGCTCAAGAGCCGCATCGGCCACGAGGTCGCGCTGTACGGGCTCGTCTGCGGCCCCTTCACGCTGGCACTGCACCTGCTGGGCAACGACATCTTCCTCAAGATGTTCGATGATCCCGAAGGCGTCAAGCGCATCATCCGTTATTGCGCGGAGATCGCCAACCGCATGGCCGACTGGTACCTGCGCGACGGGGCCGACGTGATTGCGGTGGTCGACCCGATGACCAGCCAGATCTCCCCGGAGCATTTCGAGGCATTCGTGTCGGAGCCCGTGAACCTCGTCTTCGACCACATCCGCCGGCGCCAGGGGCTGTCGGCCCTGTTCGTCTGCGGCGATGTGACCCGCAATCTCGAAGTCATGTGCCGGACCCGCGCCGACAGCATCCACGTCGACGAGCAGATCGACATGGTGGTGCTGCGCCGGCTGGCGGAACAGCACGGCAAGGCGTTCGGCGGCAACATCAAGCTGACGGTCGTGCTGCTGCTCGGCACGCCCGACGACGCGCGCCGCGAGGCGCTGGGGCTGCTCGACACCTGCGGCACACGGGGATTCATCCTGTCGCCGGGCTGCGACCTTCCCTACGGTGTGCCCCCCGCCAACCTGCAGGCCGTGGCCGAAATGGTGCACGACCCCTATCAGCGCGATGTGGCGCGCAGCACGCAGGCCGCGGCGGGGGCCGATGCCGTCCAGGATGTCGTCCTCCCCGACTACCAGGCCGCCAACGGCGTCGTCATCGACGTCATCACGCTCGATTCAACCTCGTGCGCGCCCTGCCAGTACATGATGGAGGCCGTCAACCAGGCCGCGCGCAAGACCAGGATCCGCTGCTACATCAACGAGCACAAGATCAAGGCGCGCGAGGGAATCGGCATGATGATGAAACTCGGCGTCAAGAGCCTGCCGACGATCTGCATCGACGGGGAGATCCGTTTCATTTCGATCATCCCCGACCAGAACACCTTGGTGGCGGCCATCGAGGCCGCCGCGCGCGGCAAGGCCACCGCGCAGACGGAGCCGCACACCTGATGGACACCGGCCGGAAGGGGACGGGGCGGTCATGAACGGGGCTGAACCGGCCGCGAGGCCGCGGACGATCCCGGTCCTGCTGGTGACCGGGTTTCTGGGCAGCGGCAAGACGACTTTTCTGCGCCAGCTCATGCGGCGGCAGGCCGGCCGGCGCTTCGTGTACCTGGTCAACGATTTCTCGGCGCTCGACGTCGACGCGCAACTGCTCGGCGAAGGCGGGGGCGACATCCTGTCCATCCCCGGCGGGAGCATCTTCTGCCGCTGTCTGGTTACGGAATTCATGGGAGCCCTCCAGCGGATCGCCGACACGCTCGACACACCGGCGACGCCGGTCGAAGGGGTGGTCGTCGAAGCCAGCGGCATGGCCGATCCGCGCGCGGCCGGCGACCTGTTGCGGGAGACCGGCCTGGAGGAGCGTTTCCGGCTGGCCGGCGTCGTGGCGCTGGTCGATCCGGCGAGTTTCCACAAGCTGCTGCACACACTGCCGGCGGTCCGCGCGCAGATCGACACGGCCGACCTGGCGCTGGTGAACAAGGCCGACCTGCACGACGAGGCGGCGCTGGCCCGCACGGAAGCGGCGCTGCGCGCGCTCCGCCCTGATCTGCTGATCCGGCGCTGCACGCGTGCCGAGGTCGCCGTGGAACCCTTCACGGGAGAGTGCCGGGCGCTGCGCATCACGGGCGAACTCGCCGCCTGCCGCAATCCCGACTACCTCGCGGCGACCGCCCGGTTCCGCCTGGGGCAGGTCTGCGATCCCGACGCGGTGCTCGCCTGCCTGGCGGACGCCGCCCCCATCCTGCTGCGGGCCAAGGGGTTCGTCCCCGTGGCCAACGGCTTGGCGCAGGTCGAATGGACGCTGGGCGGTGCCCACCAGGCGCCTGCGTCGCCGAAGACACGCTTCGGCGCCCTGTCGATGATCGCGCGCGGCGACGCTCAGGAACAACTGGACATCCTGGTACGCACACTGGACAACCTGTAAGGAGCCGTCATGGGATCCATCCCCCTCCCCACCGCCCCCACCCCGTTATCGCCACGGGTCGCGCTGCTCGACGCGCGGGCGATCGAAGACACCCACCTGCTCGAGCGCGCGGTCGAGCCTCCGCGGCTGCGCCACCCCGAGCCGCTGATCGCGCCGGGCCAGGCCTATGGCTCGGTGCTGCGCGAGGCGGACGGCGGCTGGCGGATGTACTACCTGCACGGCCGCTTCAAGAACGATCCCCTCCGTCCGCAGGACAACCTCGGCTACGTGACGCGCCTGGCCCGCTCCCGCGACGGTCTCCGGTGGCAGACGCCCAACGTCGGCACGGTGACGCTCGACGGTTCGACGGACAACAACGGCGTCATGGGACGCGCCTATATCGATGCCGCCGGCCAGGATTTGACGGGCCGCACCGGCCCCGAAGGGTTTTGCGTGCTGGATGCCGCACAGCAGGAACTGCCGCATGTCCGGGGGCGCTACACCTGCCTGTTCCTCGCCGGCCCCTCCGACCGCTATGGCGGCCTCGGATTGGCGCACAGCGAGGACGGCATCCACTGGCACGGCTATCCGGAAAATCCGCTGCTGCCCGGCTGGCTCGATACGGCTGCCTGTTTCTTCTTCGACCCCCGCATCCGGCGCTACGTGATCTACACCCGGCCGTCCATCCTGGCCGGACCGCATGGCGCCAACCGTAAGATCGCCCGCAGCGAGAGCGAGGATCTGGTCAACTGGTCGCTGCCCCGCACGGTGCTCGACACCGACGCACGCGATGCGCCGGTCGAACGGCTGGAACAGCGCGAGACGACGGTCCGCGGCCGCGACCGGCAGTGGTACGGTATCACCGCCTTCCCGTGGCAGGAGCTGACCGTGGGGCTCGGCTGGCTCTACGATGTCGTCTCGGGGCACATCACGCTGGAACTGCTCCACAGTTACGACGGTATCGACTGGCGGCGCGAGGCAACGCGCGAGCCCTGGATCGCCGATGGCCAGGCGCACGGGCTGGACGGACACATGTACATCCCGATGTCGACGCCGCCCATGACGGTCGGCGACGAGATGTGGTTCTTCGTCAGCGCCGCCAACCGGACCCACCATCAGCCGGCAACGGATGACCGCGTCCCCACGCGGATCCATCTGTTCGCGCTGCCACGCGACCGGTGGGTTTCGTACGGCACGCGGGCCGACCGCGAGGGGATGCTGCTGAGCATGCCGTTCGATTGGCGTGGGGGACGCCTCTTCCTCAACGCCGCCATCGAGGAGGGTGGCGCCATCGAGATCGCCGTCTGCGACATGGCTGGCCATCCATGGACCGGCTGCGACCTCGACAAGATCAATCCAGTGGCGGGTCCGGCAGATGGCGTCGACTTGCCGGTCGGCTACTGGGGCGAACTCGACAAACGCGTACTGAGCCTGCCGGCGCCGGGGCCAGTCCGTCTCCGATTCACCCTGCGCCGGGCGCGCCTCTACGGGTGGACGCTGGGCTGACCGGGGCCAAACGCCGTGGGCGCCTTCCCGTTTTTGCTGAAAAAAAATTAGGGTTGCATGGTTACGTGGTGTTTTGATACTTTAATCGCCCTTTTTCAAAAAAAGGCGGGTAGCCACCCCAACCATGAGACCTTTCATCCGTTGCATGGGCCTCGGGCTGATCCTGTCGGTAACGGCCTTCTCACTGTCTGCCAGCGCCAAAGGCGAGCTGACGCAGGCACTGCCGCCGCAGGAGGTGGACATCCTGCGGGACGTGGCGCGGCAATACGGGCTTTCGGCCGCGCAGACGACACTGCTCCTCGCGATACGCAAGATCGAGAATGGCGGCCCCGGCCTGGAAATGGGGGTGGCCTCCGACTTTCCCGCGCACCGTTCCCACCGCTATGCCGGCGATGCAGCCAGGAGCCTCCGTCTGCAGGCCTGCTGGGCGGCCGGGACGATCCGCCGCCACTTCACGGGCGACCTCGACGCCTTCGCCAAGCGCTA
>JAAYZJ010000050.1 GCA_012514915.1 Lentisphaerota bacterium
GCATGCAGATGGTGGCCGAGGGGGTCTGGAACTCGCACATCATCCATGCCATCGCCAGCGAGAAGGGGGTCGAGATGCCGATCTCCGCGCTCGTCCACCGGTTCTGCGACGAGGGGCTCTCCCCGCGCGACGCCGTCGACGCGCTCATGGGACGGGAAACCCGGGCGGAAGGCTGAGCCGATACACACCCCTGAACGAAGGAGCCGAGAGATGCTGATCACCCTGCTGAAATCGAAACTGCACCAACTGCGCATCACCCGCGTCGATCTCGAATACGAGGGGAGCCTGCGCGTCGACGAGGCGCTCCTGGCCGCCGCGGGCATGCGCCCGTTCGAGAAGATTCTCGTGGCCAATCTGGCCAACGGCGAGCGGTTCGAGACCTACGCCATCCCTGGTCCGGCGGGCAGCGGCGAAGTCTGCCTGAACGGCGCCGCCGCGCACAAAGGGGCCGTCGGCGACCGCCTGATCGTCATGAGCTGGTGCCAGGTGACGGAGGCCGAGGCCGCCACGCACCGTCCGCGCGTCGTCCGGTTCGATGCGCGCAACCAACCGATCACGCAATAACACGGCCCCCCATCATGACCTACTCGCTGATCTCCGTGGGCGCCTTTGAAGTCAATTGCGCGATCATCCGCGGCACCCAGAACGAGGCCTGGGTCATCGACCCCGGCGAGGATGCCGCGGCGATCATCGCGGCCCTGCAGCGCGACGCGCTCCGCCTGGCCCGCATCATCCTGACGCACGGGCACATCGACCACATCGCCGCGCTCGACGGGCTCCTCGCCGCCTTCCCCGGCACGCCGGTCGTCCTGCACCCCGACGACGCCGCCTGGGCCTTCGGCGCGAGGAACCGCTTCCCCCCCTACAACGTCGTACCGCCGCGGCCCGCCACGCTCGCCGGCGTCGCCGATGGCGACATCCTGGCCGATGGCTCCCTGCGGGCCGAGGTGCTGCACACCCCCGGCCATTCACCGGGGTGCATCTGCCTGCTGTTCGCCGACGACGGGGTGTTGTTCACCGGCGACACGCTCTTCGCCGGCTCGGTAGGGCGGACCGACCTGCCGGGCGGCAACGGCGCCAAGCTGGCCCGTTCGCTCAAGCGCCTGGCGGCCCTCCCCGGAACGCTCGCCGTCATCGCGGGGCACGGTCCGACGACGACCCTCGCGGAGGAATGCCGCGTCAACCCCTTTCTCGCCCGCTGCAACCGCGCGTGACGGCCACGCGCGGCCGGGCCAGGCGGACGGCAGGCGTCGTCCCGCCCATTTACACCTTGCCGAACAGGAATGACAACCATGCGTAAAATGGGAGCGCCGGGACGTCCGGTTCGAATCGGGATCGTTGGCGTCGGCGGCCGGGGCACGGGGCAGATGCGCACCCTGCTGGGCATGCCCGACGTCAAAGTGGCGGCCATCTGCGACGTCTATCCCGACCGCGTCAAGCGGGCCTGCCAGATCGCGGCTGAGATGCAGGGGTTCCGCCCCTGCGGATGCACCGACTACCGCGAACTGAACCGTCGTGACGACCTCGAAGCCGTTGTGGTCATGACCTCCTGGACCACGCACGCCCTGATCGCCATCGACGCCATGCAGAACGGCAAGCGGGTCGCCATGGAAGTGGGCGGAGCCGCCTCGGTCGACGAGTGCTGGCGGCTGGTCCGCGTCAGCGAGGCGACTGGGCTGCCGTGCATGATGCTCGAGAACTGCTGCTACGGGCAGAATGAGTTGACCCTCCTCAACATGGTCCGGCTCGGGCTTTTCGGCGAGATCGTCCACTGCCAGGGGGGCTATCAGCACGACCTGCGCTCGGAAATCGGCGAGGGCGACATCAACCGTCACTACCGGCAGGAGAATTTCCTGCATCGCAACGGCGAGCTGTATCCGACGCACGAGCTGGGGCCGATCGCCAAGATCATCAATCTGAACCGCGGCAACCGCATGCTGTCGCTCGTCAGCATGGCCTCCAAGGCCGCCGGACTGAAGGTCTGGTTCGACGAGCACCGTCCCGGCGTGCCGCTGGCGTCGCCGATCAACCAGGGCGACATCGTCACGACGATGATCAAGTGCGCCAACGGCGAGACCATCCTCCTGACGCACGACTGCACGCTGCCGCGTCCCTATTCGCGCGGCGGGCGCATCCAGGGGACGCGCGGCATCTGGATGGAGGACGGTCGCACCATCTTCCTGGAAGGGCACTCGCCCGTGAATCCGAACGACTGGACCCATCGCTGGGAGTCCGACAAGGACTACTTCGAGCGCTACAAGCATCCCCTGTGGAAGGCCTACGAGGAGTTCGGGCTCCGCGGCGGGCACGGCGGCATGGACTACCTGGTGCTCCGCGCGTTCATCGAGAGTGTCCAGGAGCGCCGGGCGCCGCCGATCGATGTCTACGACACCGCCTCCTGGATGGTCGTGACGGCGCTCAGCGAACAGTCGGTGGCGATGGGGGGAGCGCCGGTTCCCGTGCCTGATTTCACCGACGGCGCCTGGATCCGGCGCGAGCCTCCCGCACCGGGGATGTTCTCGCTGGATATTATCGACGAATCCATTGCCTCGTCGGCGGCCGCGCCGGCCGGCGAACAGCCAGCGCCGCGCAAGGCTGGCGCTGGCAAGGGGAGGAAGCCGCGCAAGAGTGCGCGCAGGAAGTCGTGAAACGGCTCGCGGGACTTGCCCTGTTCGTGCTGGTGGCCGCGCTGGTCGGCGGCCTGCTGGGGCCGGAGGGGTTTGCCTGGCCCGAGTGGCACACGCCGATCGGGCGGGGGCTCTTCACGCTGCGCCTGCACCGGCTGGCCACCGGCTTCGTGACGGGAGCGGCGCTGGCGGCGGCCGGCGTGGTGTTCCAGGCCGTCCTGCGCAACCCCCTCGCTGACCCCTACGTGCTGGGCGTCAGCGGCGGCGGCGCCCTCGGCGCCGCGCTGTGCATCCTGCTCGGCTGGTACGCCTGGCACCCGGTCGTGCTGCCGCTGGGCGCGTTTGTCATGGCGGCCGCCACCCTGGTGCTCGTCTATGCCCTGGCCTCGCACGAGGGGGTGCCCTCCCTCTACGGCCTGATCCTCAGCGGCGTGATCGTCAGCGCGATGGCCTCGAGCCTGCTGATGCTGCTCCTCTCGCTCGCCAGCGTCGAAGGCCTGCACAGCGTGACGTGGTGGACGCTGGGTAATCTGCAGGGGTCGTCGACGGGGCTGCTGACCGCCTGCGCCGTCTGCGCCGCCGCCGGCCTGGCGATCAGCCTCGGCCTGTCGCGGCAGCTCGATGTCCTGACGCTCGGCGCCACGACGGCGCACCACCTGGGCGTCCATCCGGGACGCGTCGTCGCGCTGGCGCTGGCCGCCGCGACGCTGGCCGCCGCCGCCGCCGTCGCGCTGGCGGGGCTGATCGGCTTCGTCGGCCTGATCGTGCCGCATGCCATGCGCCACTGGCTCGGGGCGGGACACCGCCGCCTCCTGCTGGGCTCGACGCTGGCGGGCGGCGGCCTGCTGGTCCTGTGCGACACGCTGGCGCGGACGCTGCTCGCCCCGCGCGAACTGCCGGTCGGCGTGATCACGGCGTTGATCGGCGGCCCCTTCTTTCTCGCCCTTCTCCGCAGTCGCCGCCGCGCCTGGAGTGCCGGATGATGGACGCCGGGGACACCGTTCTGGCCTTCGAGGCGGTTGATGCCGGGTACCGCGGACGGCCCGTGCTGCGCGGCCTGTCGCTGGCGGTCCGGATCGGCGATTGCCTGGCGTTGCTGGGCCCCAACGGCGCCGGCAAGACCACGCTGCTCCAGGTGGCCACCGGACTGATCCCCTGCCGGGCCGGGCGCGTGCTCCTTTTCGGCGAACCCGTCGCCCGCATGCCGGCCGCGCGCCGCGCCCGGCTGGTGGGCGTCGTAGCCCAGGAACTCAGCACCCCCATGGCCTTCACGGTGGAGGAGCTGGTGGCCATGGGGCGGACCGCCCACCTTGGACGCTGGCAACCGCCGACGCCGGACGACCGGCGGGCGGTGGACGAAGCCCTCGCGATGACCGATACGGCCGCACTGCGCCGGCGGGTGTTCCAGACGCTCAGCAGCGGCGAGCGCCAGCGGGTCGCCCTGGCCCTGGCCCTGGCCGGCGAACCCCGGCTGCTGCTGCTCGACGAGGCCACGTCGCACCTGGACATGAGCCACCGGCTCGAAATCATCCAGCTCATCCGCCGCATCAATACCGAACGGCAACTCACCGTCGTCATGATCGTCCACGATCTCAACCTGGCCGCCGAGTTCTTTCCCCGCATCGCGGTTCTTGCCGATGGACGCATTGCGGCCGACGGCACGCCCGGCGAGGTTCTGCGGGCGCCGTTGCTGCGCCGCGTCTACGGCTGCGACGTCACCGTTCAGCAGGATTCCGCGGCCAACTGCCTGCGGGTGTTTCCCCGCGCGCCGGGCCGCCAGGAGACGCCGCATGTCCCGCAACCCTGATTGCGCGGATCCCGGCGGCGTGATGTCGGACGGCGCCGCGGTTCTGGATGGGGGGGGAGGCCGGCGGGCGAGGATCGTCGTGTTCATCAAGCAGGTGCCCGACTCGGCCGCCCTGCAGATCGACCCCGCCAGCGGCACCTTGCGGCGCGCCGGCGCGCCGGCCGTCGTGAATCCGTTCGATGGCCCCGCCATCGAAGAGGGTCTGCGCCTGCGGGAACGGACCGGCGGCACGCTGACGGTCCTCACCCTCGGCCCGCCGCAGGCCGCGGCGGCCCTGCGCGAGACGCTGGCCCGCGGCGCCGACGAGGCGGTGCTGCTCAGCGATCCCGCCTTCGCCGGCAGCGACACCTGGGCCACCAGCCTCGCGCTGGCGGCGGCGGTCCGCAAGCTGGGCGGCGCCGATGTCCTGCTCTTCGGCCGCCAGGCGAGCGACGGCGACACCGCGCAGGTCGGCCCCGCCGTGGCCGCCCACCTCGGCCTGCCGCTGCTGGCCTGGACGACCGGCATCGTGGCGGTCGACGCCGCCTCGATCACCGTGCAGCGCCAGCTCGACGACGGGATCGAGACCTTGCAGGCCGATTTTCCCTGCGCGCTGACCATCGGCCGCCGGATCCACCCGCTCCGGCTTGCCAGCCTGGCGCGCCACCTGGCCGCGCAGCGCCGGCCGATCCTCCGCTGGCAGGCGGGGGATCTTGGGTTGTCGCCCGAAGAGGTTGGCTTGAAAGGATCGCCCACACGGGTGGACCGCCTGTTCGCGCCGCCGCGGACCGGTGCGTGCGAGTTTCTCGCGGGCTCCCCCAAGGCGATCCGACGCGAGCTCTTCGCGCGCATCCGGCGGCTCATGAACGTTCCGGCCGGCGGCACCGGCCGGGCGGCCACGCTCCCGGACAACCGGCCAGGCGACCGGGAAGACGACCCGGCTGGACGACCGGCGCACGCCCCGCCCGCCTCGCTGCGGGATGCCGTCTGGGTCGTGGCCGAGTGCGCCCAGGGGCGGTCGACCATGGCGACGCTCGAACTGCTGGGCGCCGGACGCCGTCTGGCCGATGCCCTGTCGGTTCCCCTGGTTGCCGTCCTGCTGACCGCCGGCGACACCGGCGACGCGGTGGAGTCGCTGTGGCGGCATGGCGCCGACGGCGTTCTGGTCGCGCAGGCCGAAGCGTTCACGCCGGTTCAGGAGACAGTCCACGCGCAGGCGCTCGCCGATCTGGCCGAACGCCACGCCCCGGCCATCCTGCTCGTCGCCGCGACGGCCATCGGCCGCGTGTTGGCGCCACAGGTGGCCGTCCGGCTGCGCACCGGTCTGACGGCCGACTGCACTGCACTGGCGATCGATCCCGCCACGGGCAACCTGTTGCAAACGCGCCCCGCCTTCGGCGGCAACCTGCTGGCCACGATCATCACCCCTCGGCACCGGCCGCAACTGGCGACCGTGCGGCCGCAGGTGATGACGCCTCTGCCCGCCGACCGCAGGCGACGGGGTTGGCTGTTGCGGGAAACGGCGGCGCCCACCCCGGCGCGCGTGCCCCGTCGCCTCGCGTGCGAGCACGGTTCGGCCGCGGCGGCGGGCGCGTCGCTGGCCGGGGCCGCGCTGATTGTCGCCGGCGGCCGTGGCATCGGCTCGGCCGAGGGCTTCGCCAGGCTGCGCCACCTGGCGGAGCGACTGGGGGGCGTGGTGGGCGCGTCGCGCGCCGCCGTCGACGCCGGCTGGATGCCGGCTTCAGCCCAGATCGGCCAAACGGGAACCACCGTACGTCCGCGCGTCTACCTGGCTGTCGGCATCAGCGGGCAGATCCAGCACCTGGCCGGCGTATCAGGGGCCGATTGCATCATTGCGGTCAACAAGGATGCCGCCGCCCCCATTTTTTCCGTCGCCCGCATCGGCGTCGTCGGCGACTGGCGCCAGATCGTGCAGGAAGACTAGGCGGCCGGCGCGCGGGCCGGCCGCGCCCTGGGCGGCGTCAATCCACGGTGTCGAGGACGTAGCGCGTGTCGCCGACCTCGGCCTGGAGCCGGTGGAGTTCGCGCGTGAGTTCCGCCGCCACCCCGGCGTAGGCGGGATCGTCGTAGACGTTGTTCAGTTCGCGCGGATCCTTCTCGAGGTCGAAGAGCTCCCACTCGGGCGGGTGGGTTTCCGTTCCCGTGCCGGGCTGGCCGAGGCCGTCGGCGTAGTAGTAGATCAGCTTGTGGCGCCGCGTGCGGATGCCGTAGTGGGCGTAGACGTTGTGACTGCCGTCGCCGTGCATCCAGTAGCGGTAGTACATGCCCTGGCGCCAGTCGGCGGGCGTGCGTCCCAGCAGCAGCGGCAGGAAGCTGCGCCCCTGCATGTCGGCGGGGACGGGCACGCCGGCCAGGTCGAGGAAGAGCGGCGCGATGTCGGCGTTCAGGACGATGTCGCCGTTGACCGAACCGGGCTTGACCGCCGCCGGATAGCGCAGGATGAAGGGCATGCGCAGCGACTCCTCGTACATGAAGCGTTTGTCGAACCAGCCGTGGTCGCCGAGGAAGAACCCCTGGTCGGAGGTGTAGATGACGAGCGTGTCGTCGGCCAGCTTCTCGGCGTCGAGGTAGTCGAGCAGGCGGCCGACGTTGTCGTCGACGCTGGCGATCACGCGCAGGTAATCCTTGATGTAGCGCTGGTAGGCCCAGCTCCGCAGCCCGGGCTCGGGCATCTCGAGCGGCACCTCGCACTTGAGGTCGGTGTGGGTCATGTCGGGGCCGACGCGCATCTTCGCGGCGGAGGCGGCGGAGGCGCGGTGGGCGTAGTCGTCCTGCAGCGTCTCCGGTTCGGGGATCGTCTCGTTCAGGTAGAGGTGCGCATGCTTCTCGTCGGGATACCAGGGGCGGTGGGGCGCCTTGTGGTGCACCATCAGGCAGAAGGGGCGTGCGGCGTCGCGCGACCGCAGCCAATCGAGGCTCAGGTCGGTGATCAGGTCGGTGACGTAGCCCGGCACCGTGCGTGTCGTGCCGCCGTCCGGGCCCTTGAAGATGAACTCAGGGTTGTGGTAGCGGCCCTGGCCGGGGACGACGGCCCAGTCGTCGAAGCCGGTCGGACAATGGTCGGGACCGAGACCCAGGTGCCACTTGCCGAAGATCGCCGTCTGGTAGCCGGCCTGCTGCAGGAGCTTGGGATAGGTCGGCAGGCGGTTGTCGAGCGGGGTCGAGAGGGTGGTCGCGCCGTTGACGTGGTTGTAGGTGCCCGTCAGGATGGTTGCGCGGCTCGGCGTGCAGATCGAGTTCGTGCAGAAGCAGTTGTCGAAGCGCATCCCCCCCGCGGCAATGCGGTCGAGGTTCGGCGTGCGGTTGATCCGGCTTCCGTAGCA
>JAAYZJ010000471.1 GCA_012514915.1 Lentisphaerota bacterium
ACCAGCGCCTCGAGCGCCCCCGCGTCGAGGTGCTCGACCTGCGCGGAAGTCCCAAGTGGGGACAGCATCAGGGCGGCCCAAGCGATCAGACCGCCGCAGACGCGGGGCGGCAGCAGACGTTGCGAGTGTTTCATGATCAAGGCTCCTTCAAGGCGGCTTGGGGGGGGACAGTATGGACAATCGAGAGCGGGAGGTCGAGCCCAAACATGCGACAGCCCAAACATGCCTAGAAAGAGGCGACGCACGCGCGCACCACGGCCGCCACGCGATCGAGGTCGTGATCGCCGAGCCCCGCCCCCGACGGCAGGCAGAGGCCCTGGCGGAACAGCCGTTCCGACACCGCGCCGCCGTGGCAGCGCGCGCCGGCGAACACCGGCTGCGCATGCATCGGCTTCCACACCGGACGCGATTCGATGTTCTCTGCCTCAAGCGCCAGGCGCACCTGCTCGGGCGTGACGCGGGTCAGCCGCGGATCAAGTTGCAGGATCGTGAGCCAGCGGTTGCTCGTGCCCGTCGGCGCCTCGGGCATCCAGGAGATGGCCACGATGTCGCGCAACCGCGCCTGGTAGCCGGCGGCGATCGCCCGCTTGCGCGCGATGATCGTGTCGAGATGCGCCAGTTGTCCCACGCCGATCGCCGCGCAGATGTTGCTCAGCCGGTAGTTGTAGCCCAGCTCGCGATGCTCGTACCAAACCGCCGCCTCGCGCGACTGCTGCGAGCGTTTCCGAGCCCGTTCGACCACCCCGGCATCGCGCGACGCCAGCATGCCGCCACCCGAGGTGGTGATGATCTTGTTGCCGTTGAAGGAGTAGACCGAGGCCCAGCCGGCATCGCCCGCCGCGCGCGCCCCGTAGCGCGCCCCCAGCGCCTCCGCCGCATCGACGATCAACGGCACCCCGTGGCGCGCGCACAGGGCTTCGATCCGATCGTAGTCGCAACACTGCCCGTAGAGATCGACCGCCACGACCGCCTTCGGACGCGCGCCCTTCCGTTCCGCCTCCAGCAGGGCTTCCGCCAGCAGGCGGGGGTTCATCGTCCATGTGGCGTCGTCGCAGTCGATGAACACCGGCGTGGCCCCCGCATGTACGGCGGGCGCGATCGAGGCGACAAAGGTCAGGTCGGAACAGATCACCGTGTCGCCCCGCTGAACGCCGAGTTCGCGGAACAGCAGATCCAGGGCGGCCGTGCCGCTGCTCAGCGCGCAGACGTTCGGCATGCCGACCGCCTCGCTGAACAGCGCCTCGAAGCGGTCGACCATCGGTCCGGTCGGCGCAATGTAGTTCGAGGCGAAAGCCTCGCGCACCCGCTGCTCCTCGCCGCCGCCCATCCAGGGGGGAGATAAAAAAATGCGTGGGTTCATCGTCGGTTCAACGTATCCGCACCAGGCGTTCACCCGCCGGTAGATCCCGCAGTGCGACGCCGCCGGCGCCGACCGTGGCCCAGGCGCCGATGGCCACGCCGGGGATCGTCGCAGCGTTGGATCCCAGCAGGGCCCCCTCGCCGATCCGGCAGCCCCCCGACACCCGCACACCCGGACAGAGCTGCGCGGCCTCCGCGATGTCGCAATCGTGACCGACGGTGACGTGATGGTTGACGATCACGAAGCCCCCCAGCCGCGTGCCGCACGAGATCACACTGCCGATGCCGACCAGGCACCCCGCCCCCAGGTCGGCGTCCGGTGCGCAGACGGCGCTCGGGTCGACCACCGTGACCGCCTGCCACCCCACCTGCAGGGCGCGCGCCGCGAGCTGCTGGCGTGCCCGGTTGTCACCGACGGCGACATGGAAACCAAGCGGCCCGTCGAGTCGTGCCGCGGCCGCCTCGATCGTTCCGAGCAGCGGGTATTCCGCCATCGTGCCAGCCTGCTTGTCGGGAGAATCGTCGCAGAATCCCAGCAGTTCGATCCCCGCGCGCCGGCAGATCCACGCCACTTCACGGCCGTAGCCGCTTGCGCCAATGATGATGGTTCGCATGATGCTATCCCAGAAATTCGCCCATAGTCGCCTCGCCCGCGCACGCGATCCCCTCGCGCCGCAGGATCTTCAGCGCGGTCAGCCCCAGGATCCGCAGATCAAGCCACAGGCACTGGTGCTCGATGTACCAGACATCCAATTTGAACTTTTCCGCCCAGGATATGGCGTTACGTCCGTTCACCTGCGCCCAGCCCGTGAGGCCTGGCCGCACGTCATGCCGTCGCGCCTGCTCCTGGGAATACCGCGGCAGGTAGCGCACCGGCAGCGGCCGCGGGCCGACCAGCGCCATCTCGCCACGCAACACGTTGAGTAGTTGCGGCAGCTCGTCGAGACTCGACGCGCGCAGCCGGCGTCCAAACGGCGTCAGCCGCTCAGCGTCGCTCTCCTCGCCTTCGCGCATGGTCCGGAACTTGAACAGTTCAAAGGGCCGTCCCTGTTTCCCGGCCCTGACCTGCCGGAATAGCACGGGGCGTCCCATGCCCAACCAGACCGCCAGCGCCACAATCAGCAGCAGCGGCACCCAGACCACGGCCGTCACGGCCAGCAGCGCCAGATCAAACATCCGTTTCAAATCGGCCTCGCGCCGGTCCGCACCCCATGCGCGAACCCGTCACATTCAAGATACCCGATTCCGGCCCCGCGCGCCACCCTGGCATTTACTCGCAGAACCAGCGGTCGCTCCGATCGCGCAGCACCACGAGGCCAACCACCGCTTCCCCGTGGTGGATGGCCCCCCAGACGCAGGGCTTGCGCGTGTCGATGAAGGCGCCGCTGCGTCCGCGCGGCACGTCGAGCTCGGCTCCGTTCATAAGGGCCGCGACCGTGTCGCGCTCCCATAAGGTTGGCAGGTTGATCAGGTGACGCCTTTCCAGATAGGCTTCAGGGATAAGAGCGAAGGTTCAACGTGGTTTATACCCGTGCCACAGGCCAGTTGGGACGCCGGCGGTCTGTGGCCGCCAGTTGGAACAAGCTGGAGAACTAACTTTG
>JAAYZJ010000472.1 GCA_012514915.1 Lentisphaerota bacterium
CAGCTACCGATACACCCAGAATGCGGATGGACGCGTCGAGTTCGTTCTCGGCGGCCGCGAGGCTGGCGCCTATGGCCGCATCGCGCTGACCGGAACGCCGGCAGCCTGCACGATGACGCTGGCCGGCACCTGCGCCGTGACGCTGGCACCGGGCTTCCGGCCGCGCGACAAGGACACGTTCGACCTGCTCGACTGGGGCGCCAGCCTGAGCGGCACGTTCGACAAGCTGGAGCTGCCGGCCCTGCGCGGCGGGAACTGGATCACCAACGAGCTCTACACGACCGGGCGGATCTCCGTCCACATTCCTTCCGGCACGCTGATCAACATTCGCTGAACCACACCCCCCGAGGTCCCACCATGCCCCACCCTTCCTTCGCCTCCCTGCTGCTGCTCGCGCTGACGCTCCCCGCGGCGGCCGCCACCTGCACGATCACGCCGGCGCCCGACGGCGGCATGCAGTTCGCCAACGACGTGATGGCCCTGCGCACGGCGCCCGAGGCGGGGCACAACAAGGGAATCGTCGAGTGGACCTTCCTCGGGACGGGGCAGGAGCTGCTCGACCGCAACCGCGAGCATAAAAACCTCTTTGGCGAGCGCTGGGACACCATCGACATCGGCACGGTGAGCGGCCGCAATCCGCTGCCCAACGCCCCCTTCTACGCCCCCGTCGCGCGGGGCGCGGCGCCCGATGGAAGCGCGGCGGGCGTGATCCAGGAATACCGCGGCGACCACCTGCTGCGCCGCACGATGATCCTCCGCCGCGACTACGCCGTGATCGAGATCCGCTGGACATTCGCCAACCTGGACGGGATTCCCTCGGGGGGCGCCTTCCGCTTCTTCAGCGCCCCCTTCCCCGGCGCCCTCACCGGCACGACCTTCAAGAACACGACGCTCTTCATGCCCACCACCAACGGCGTCCTGGCGCTCGACCAGAACCTCCACAGCGCCGAGTACACCCGCCAGTACGGCGGCACCACCTTCGTCCTGCCCCGCTGGCGGAACGAGCCGCTGCGCTGGTGGACGCGGCGCGATCTGGGCACCCCGCCGCTGGCGGAGCCGTGGACGGCCGAGGTCAACCGCAACAACGGCAACGGGCTGGTCGTTCTGGGCGATCCCGCCACGCTGATCGGCTACTACAACTCCCCGCAGGTCACCCTCGAAACCGTGACCGAGGCGATCGCCCTGCAGGCGGGCGAGAGCTGGGAGACCGCCATCCTGGCCGGCGCGTTCGCCGGCGTGAAGGGCCACACCGTCAGCGCGGCCAACCCGCTCTTCGTCACCTGCGGGACGGAGGGCATCGTCCCGCTTTTCCGCGGCACGCTTGAAGCGTCCGGACAGACTTATCCCGCCGATCCGGCCACGCTGATCGCCTGCAACCCCGCCGCACTGGGCGATGCAACCGCCCGCGACACGCAGGGCAAGGTGCTCGGCACCTGGCGCGACGGTGTCTGCACGATGACGCCCCACGCCATCGTCTTCGAGGCGCCGCGCAAGCCCCGTGTGTTCGGGCGCCTCTACCGGCCCGACCGCGCGGCGGTCGAGGCGTTTCTCCGCGAGGGGGGCTTTACCGTCTACTGCGGCTGGAACAACGCCGAACCGGTCAAGGAGGCGGCACGGGCGATCGCGCACCGCCTCGGCGCCGGTCTGGCATGGACCAACCCGGGCGGGCGGCTTCTGGTGGTCGGCGCGGCCGACCGCGACATCGTCACCCGCAACATCGGACTCGTCGAGAACACCGTCAGCGACACCTGGCCCGGCGCGGGACGCGGCGCGGTGCAGGCGCTGGCGCGGCTGGCGTTCACCGGCGAGGCGGCCCTGCTGGTCACGGGCAGCGACACGGCCGGCGCCGAGGCGGCGATCGACGCGTTCCGGCGCCGCGAACTCGACCGTGCCCCCGCGGCACCGAGCGGCTTCCGGATGCAGGCCGCCGGCATCGAGGAGAAGCTCTATCCCTGGAGCCGGCCCGCCGCCGGAGCGCCCGCCGCGATCCGCATCGAGGGGGCCCGCGGCGAGTACGAGTCGGCGCAGATCCTGCTGACCGCCTACGAGCGCCAGCAGGGTGTCAAGCTGACCGTTTCCGAGCTGCGGCACACCGGGACGGGCGAGGCGCTGGTCAACAAGAAGGACAGCACGAACTACCGCCGCCGCCACGGGCCGGTCCAGATCCGCTTCGTCAACTACTACCCGCTGGACGCCGCCGATGGTTTCTCCGGCTTTCCCGACCCGCTGCTGGCCCGCCCCGAGACGACGATCCCCGCCGGCGAGAGCCGGGCAGCCTGGCTGACGTTCATCATCCCCGAGCAGGCGCCGGCGGGGTGCTACACAGGAACAGTCGCCTGCGCGGCCAGCGGCGGCGAGCAGACATTGCCGGTCGAGCTGACGGTCTGGGACTTCACCCTGCCGCGTGACGACGTCATGGGGGGCGAAGGGTACACGGCCATGCAAGCCCTGCACCCCTACCAATCCCCTTCCGACAGCGAGATCGAGTCCTTCATCGCCAACATGGTCGAGCACGGCATGCGGCTGATCCACCTGGGCGGTGAGCAGATGTTCCTCTGGCGCTTCGACGACGAGGGGCGTTTCAAGGGACTCGAGGCACCCGGCATGGTGGCGAGCGCCGACGGCCGGCTCCTGCTCGACGCGACCGGCTTCGAGGCTCTGAAGCGGCGCTGCGACCAGGCCGGCAAGCCGCACAAGCTGCGCTACATGTTCTACGAGGGGCATGCGACCTACCGCGCGGCCATCCAGTTCCAGCGCCTCTTCCCCGACCGCCACGCCGACAAGCCGCCGCGCGGCGGCCACAAGGTCATCAACAGCCACCACACCGAGGAGATGTTCGGCCTCATCCGCCGGATCCTCGAGCGCAACGGCTGGCTCGACCACGTCTACATCAAGATCAGCGACGAGCCGGGCGACGTCAAGAACTGGTACGATACCCTCTGCCAGGCGGCGGTCGGGGCGGGGCTGCCGTTCTACACGGCCCACGGCAGCGCCGATGTCTCGCAGGCCACTCCCGAAATGTCGGCCATCTGGCAGCCGATCTACGGCTCGTACAACGACGCCTTCATGGAACGGGCGCGCCAGGCCGGCAAGCTGGTGAGCTGGTACAACTGCGGACCGCCGCCGACCACGTCGGTCGGTGCCCCGGCCAGCGAATGGCGCAGCTACCTCTGGCAGGCGGCCAAGGCCGACCTCGACATCGTCGGCTGGTGGGGCATTCAATGCTGGACCTACTACGACGGCGGCCTCCACCTGTGGCGCGACCGCTATTCGCACTGGAACTCGGTCGTCTACCCCGAGCACCCCGAGAAGCCGCGTTTCAACCTGGAAGGCAAGGGGTGGCAGGATAGCCTCCTCCTCGACAGCATCCGCTGGGAGACGATCCGCGATGGCATGGAGGACGCCTGGATGATCACCCTGCTGCGGCGCCTCGCCGGTGAGGCACGCGAGGCAGGGCGGACCGCCGAGGCCGACGCCGCCGTCAAGCAGCTCGATGCCATCTGGGCCGACCTCTATCCGACGCGTCTCCACTACCGGCCGCCGTTCGGGAAGATCCTCGCGGCGCGGCGCGA
>JAAYZJ010000473.1 GCA_012514915.1 Lentisphaerota bacterium
GGCCGATCCCGCGCAGGACGATTATGTCGCTTGGCTGGTCCGCAGGGGGTTCGATGCCTACGAGCCGCATGGCGCACGCGGCGAGATGTACTACATCCCCCAGATTTCCTCGTTGCCCGCCGAGGCCCATCCCTCGCAGTGGGTCGGCGATGCGAGCCGGCGGTTCATCCGGCGCGCGGCCCGCGGGCGCCGGCCGTGGTGTCTCTTCAGCAGTTTCATCCATCCGCACCCCCCCTTCGCGCCGCCCAAGCCCTGGCACAAGCTCTATCGCGCGCCCGGCATGCCGCTCCCACATGTGCCGGCCGGCAGCGCCGCGCTGCAGACCTGGATCAACCGCCTGCAGAACCGCTACAAGTACCGCGACCGCGGCCTCGACCTCAACCTGCTGCGCCAGATGAAGGCCTACTACTATGCGTCGATCTCCTTCGTCGACTTCCAGGTCGGGAGGATCCTCGACGCGCTCGAGACGACGGAGCAGTTGGACCGGACCCTGATCCTGTTCGTGTCGGACCACGGCGAGATGCTCGGCGACTTCAACTGCTTCGGCAAGCGGAGCATGCACGACGCCTCGGTGCGGGTCCCGTTGATCGTGCGCCAGCCCGCGCGCTACCCGGCCGGCGCCATGTGCCGGACCGCCGTCTCGCTGGTCGATGTCTATCCATCCCTGCTGGCGGCGGGCGGGATCGAGCCGCCGGCCGGCGGCCTGGACGGCGTCGATCTGGCGACGCTGGCGCGGCGCCGCGCGACGGGCCGGGTGGTGTTCTCCCAGTTCTCGCAGGGGCCGACGGGGATCTACCTGGCGGCCTCGGCCGACTGGAAGTATGTCTGGTCGGCCGGCGACGGGCGCGAGTTCCTCTTCGATCGCCGGCACGACCCGGGGGAAGCGGACAATCTGGCCGCCTCGCCGCGGGGGGGCGACGCCAAGGCCGCCCTGCGCGAGGCGCTGCTGACCCACCTGAAAAGCTGCGGCCGCTCCGAGGCCTTCACGGAACGGAACGGCCGTTTGCGCTGGCGGCGCTATGCACGCGTCGACGAGACCTATCTGAACGACCCCGACGCCCGCCTGCTCGTGCAGGATTACCCGCTCTATCCCACGCGGCTGCCGGGCTACACCGACTGAACCGGCTGCTTCAGAAAGGGTTCCAGCTTGGCCGCGGTGATGTCGGGCAGATCCAGCACCAGGCCGGGCTTAAGGTAAAACAGCTTCTTCCCCGCCTTGGCACGGCGTTCGCCGCCCCCGGTGATGTTGAGCATGACGAGGGCGTCGGGGGCGATGCGCCCGAGCCGCACCGCCTGCTGGAGCGTGGCCAGTGCGACGGCTGGCGCCGGGTGGATGTCGATCCCCTCGGTGCGCTCGAAGAGATCGGCCGCGGCCCGGGCCTCTTCGTTGGTGGCGGCCAGCACATCGCCGCCGGTGTCGCGCAGGGCGTCGAACAAGCCACCGGCCATGGCGTAGGGTGGGTTCCGGTTCGAAAGGACCTTGGCGTCGATCGCCTCGACCTGGCGGCGCGCCACGTTCTCGTCGAGCGTCGGCAGGATCCGTGAGCCGGCCTTCCACGCGGCATAGATGGGGAGGAACGGCGCATTCTGCGCGACCATCAGCTTCATCTTGCGGGTGCCGAAGCGGCCGTCGGCCAGGCAGCGCAGGTTGGCCTCCCAGGCGGCGATGGCGCCGGTGCCGCTCCCCACCGCCTGGAAGTAGTAGTCCGGGATCTGACCGATCATGGCGACGGCGGACAGCACCGTGGTCCCCATGCCGTCGCGGCGGGCCACGTTCTTGGCGCCGCCCTCGGCCAGAAAGCCCTCCATGCCGGCGGCGAGGTTCGACAGGCGGATGGCGTCGAAGTAGTCGCTTCCCGCGCGGCTGCAGACCAGCCTCACACAGGGATCGAGGGGGCGGTCGAACCACAGGGCGTCGAGGTTGTCCTCGGGGACGCAGAGCAGCAGGGGTATCCGGTTCTCGGAACACACCTTGGCAAACGCGCGGGCGGTGTTGCCGGCCGAGGCGACCACCAGGGTCTTGCCCTCGCCGGGGCGCAGCCGGGCGCAGACCGAGTAGGCCTCGGTCTCCTTGAAGCTGCAGGTGGTCATGCGGGCGCCCTTCTCCGGCCAGTAGCCGCTGAAGGTGATCCAGAGGTTGCGCAGCCCGAGCGCGTCCGCCAGCCGCTGGCTGCGATACGTGACCGGTGCCGAGGATCCTTCGAGAGTGCGGCAGATGGGGAGCCAGTCGGCAAAGCGATACAGCCCCAGGGCCGGATCCCCGACCACGAGCCGCGGTTGATCATAGACGGCCCGGATCAGGGTGGGATCCTGTTCCCCGGGCGCGTCGAGCGTCCAGCCGGTGTCGTCGAAAATTGCACCCGTGTTGACGGATTGGAGTCGATAGCTGGTTTGCGTTTTCATGATGACAATCGATAGGTTGGCACAATACGGAGCGTTTGTCACGGTCATGGCGCCGGCGCGGGGTAATCGGTTGGCGACAGGGGGGGGGCGATGAGGGCGCATCGAGATGTGGGCAAAACGTGAAAGGCTTGGTTCTTCGCTGACGACGGGGCTAAAGCCCCTGCCTCACTTCCGCCTGAAGGCGGAACTCCGACGCGTGGATATTGGGCGCACC
>JAAYZJ010000051.1 GCA_012514915.1 Lentisphaerota bacterium
CGGCGCCTTCGACACGATCGAGCTGCCCGATATTCCCGGCGTCTGGGACACCGGCAGCCTGGCGGTCGACGGCACGCTCTACTACCAGCCCCCGCCGCCCGGCACGCTCATGCTGCTGCGGTAGTCCGCCGACCCTAGCGGATCGGGATCGAGCGGGGATCGACGGGAAGGCTTGCGGCCTTGGGAACGGTGATCGTCAGGACGCCGTTCTCATAGCGCGCGTCGACTTGGTCAGCCTCGACCGGCCCCAGCAGGGTGATGGCGCGCTGGAACATGCCGGAGCGGCGCTCGCGCCGCAGAGGCTTGTCGTCGTCCGAGGCGGTCTCGCTTGACGAACGTCCGCTGATCGTCAGCAGCAGCCCCTCGACCTTCACCTGGATATCGGACTTCTCGAGCCCCGGCATATCGAGGCGGACGATGTATGCCTCTTGGTTCTCGGTCATGTCCATCCGCGGCAAACGCATCCGCCCGGGATCATCCTGCCTGGCGGAGAAGAACCCATCCGTCTCATCCAGCAGGCGGCCCATCCGCTCCTGCATGTCGCGCAGCATCGCGAACGGGTCGCGTCCGCCGAAGAAACGCCCGGCGAAACCCTCGTCGTCGCCGAAGGCGTCGGGCCAGAGGCGGTGCCGGTCGGCTGGTGCGCGATAGGGCGGCAGGTTCAGGGGCTGTCCACGTCCCCTTGTGGCACGGCCATCCTGGGCGGCCTCCGTGGCGCGTAGAAAATCGCGCGTCAAGGCGAAGACGCGGTCGGCCTTATCGAAGGCCTGGCGCACGGCCCGGGCGTCGCCGGCCTCGACCGCCTCGGCGGCGGTGGAAAGATGACGTTGCATCTGCTCGATCATCGGCGCGGCGGCCTTCAGTTCAGCCGCACTGTCGTCGTTGGCCGCCGCCGGCAGGACGGCCGCCAGCCCCAGGATCACCCCGGTCAGTAGGAGGGCCGCGCTGGATCGGTTCGTCGTGGCGTGAAACGGTTTGCTCATCATGCGCTCCTTTCTGTTGACTCGCAAGTGCGATCATTTTCTCAGTAGCATCAGCCGTGCCGCCTGCAATTTTCGAAGCATGCCGCCCCCCGGCGCGGCATTCTGTCGCAGCGAGCGGCGGCAGACCGCGATAGGTTGACGCGCCCATTCACGCGTGAACCACTCCACGGAGGACTTGGAAACGTTGCCAGGGGGATTAGGTGCCCAAAGCCGCAACCATGAACCACGCAATGCGGCAAATTTATTTCTTATTGATATAAAACATGACGTCGGTCCCCACGTTCCGGCTTGACGGTTCGCGTGCCATGCGCCCCCCATTGGCACCCTTCAGCGTTCCGCGTTGAGCGTTCAGCGTTGAGCGTTCTCACCGCCTCGCACCACTCATCACTCATCGCTCACCGCTCACTAATTCCTCTTGAGCCTATTTCAGAATGATGCTAAGGTCATTTCATGCTGACGACTCACAGGGTGCACGGTGGCCCGGTGACGCGCGGCGTAGAGCGGGAGGAACCCATCATGAAACGATCGATGGCTGCAACAGCGTGCACGTTGGTTCTAGCGCTTCACGGCAAGGTCGGGGCGGAGACGATCAACTGGACCAACACCGCCGGCGGTTTGTATTCAGCACCCGTGAATTGGAATGCCGACCGGGCACCCGACGCGGGTGATCTGGTGGAGTTGCGCGCCAACGCCGCCTACACCATCACGCTCGACCGTCCCGCCACCAACCACTCGCTCCACGTCTACGACGGCCAGCCGACCATCGA
>JAAYZJ010000474.1 GCA_012514915.1 Lentisphaerota bacterium
ACAGGAATGACACGCACAGGAATGACACGCGCATGGCACTGCTCCTGCTGACCTCCAGCATCTGGGCCTTCTCGTTCGGGCTCATCGGCAACCGCCTGGCGGGACTCGATCCTGCGGTGGTCGCCTTCGCGCGGCTGGCGCTCTCCCTGCTGGCCTTCCTGCCCTTCGCCTGCCGGGGCGCCGCTCCACGCCCCGCGCCCGCGCTGAAGCTGCTGCTGCTCGGGGGACTCCAGTTCGGGCTCATGTACCTGCTCTACATCGAGAGCTTCCGCCACCTGCCGTCGCACGCGGTGGCGCTCTTCACGGTCACCACGCCCGTGTATGTGGCCCTGCTGGCGGGCGCGCGGCAGCCCCGGCGGCTGCCGCGGCCGCTGCTGGCCGCGCTCCTCGCCGTCCTCGGTGCCGCCCTCGTCAACTGGAAGACGCCCGGCGGGGATCGCCTCTGGCTCGGCTTCGCGCTGGTGCAGGGCTCCAACCTCTGCTTCGCCGCCGGCCAGCTGCTCTACCGCCGGGTCATGCGCGCGCCGGGCGGCGTGTCCAACCACCAGGCCCTGACGTGGATGTATGCCGGCGCCGTGATGGCCTGCCTGCCATTCGCCCTGCGGGGCTGGCGGGTGCACGGCTTCGCACCGGACCGCGGACAGCTCCTCGTGCTGCTCTACCTCGGGGTGGTGGCCTCCGGCCTCTGCTTCTGGCTCTGGAACACCGGGGCGCGGCAAGTCCGGCACGCGGGCACGCTGGCCGTGATGAACAACGCCAAGATTCCGCTCGGCATGGCGCTCTCCCTGCTGCTCTTCGACGAGTCGGCCGACCCGTGGCGCCTGTCGCTCGCCGGCGTGGCGCTGCTGGCGGGCGTCATCCTCTGCGAATGGCCCGCCCCGCGCCCCGCCGAGGCGACGTAGAAAACGCGCGCCGGTCCCCATGCTTGAATCGGGCATCGACCTCGCGGGCAACCGGCGCCTCCACGGCAGACGCATCGATATCGGCTGCTTCGAGTGCCCGTCCTCCCCCGGTCTCGTCATCATCATCCAGTGATTAGAGACCGAGCTTCCGGCAGGGGAATACCCGGGTCGGTCAGCGTTCCGCGGATGCGAACGATGCGCCCGTAGAGTTCGGCTTTCATCCGCGCTCCGGACAGAAGGGTGAGATCGAGGTCCTGAGCCGGCTCCGGACGGGCCTGTGCTCCGCCGGTCGGACGTATGACGGCTTCGACGAGCCGGATGTTATTCTGGTCGGGTTCGGCGAATCCGGCCACTTCCACGTGTGTGCCGACGCGTGGAGGCGTCGAGCCCGTCTCAAGCGTGACGGGCAGGAACATGCCTCCGTCCTCTCGGATGAAGACATCGCGGCGGCCAATGCCGATGAGGATCCCCGACGTGTGCGTGCGGTGAAGGGCTTTCATGCCTGCTGCAGCTGGGATGTCGTCAAACGGCGATGCAGGCGGGGACTTGGTGATCTTCAGCCCCTCGCGGCCAAAGATCATCAGGAAGTGTCCGAGGAAGCGGCGCCAGCCCCATGTCGCGCTGCTGTATCCCGTCAGGTCGATTTCGGCGTCCTTTAGTTCGTTCAGCTCGTCGATGGAAAACTCGGTGTCCGTCGTGAGGGCGTTGAGCTTGCCTTTGTCCGTGCGGACGACGAGCCAGAGGAAATGCGGGTTCGACTCGTCCCGCGCGATTGCCGCAAGCACACCGCCGACCGAGACGACCGTGTGCAGATGGAGGCCGTTGGCAATCTCCCCGCTGGTTGTCCGCCGGGGCTCGGGAAAGTGGGCGTGGCCGAGACTCTCCGCTCGCGCGATCGCGAAGGCCGACGGCGGCGTGGAGTCGGATTTTCCCTGCACGGACGAGTCGTACCGGCCCACGAGTCGGACGCGATCGCCGGAGCGAAGA
>JAAYZJ010000052.1 GCA_012514915.1 Lentisphaerota bacterium
ACGCAGTAACGTGCCGGCCAGATACGCCCGGGAATCGACACGCTGCCGCCCGTGAACCCAAGGTCGGTCAGCACCCGGAACGTCTCATCATTGGCCGAGAAGCAGCCCGGTCGGAAGAACCGTGGTGGTGCGCCGAGCCCCGCGGCATATTCATCCATGGCCCGCTTGAGCACCGCACGCTGCCGGTCGGCCGTGAGCCCGCCCAGTTCGACCGGCGATGGCGGCCTGCCATGCTTCACGGGGTGCAGATGCAATCCCAGCGCATGGCCTTCCAGCGCCAGTTCACGGAACAAACCGGCCTGCTCCTGCGCCACCTCGGGATGCACGAAGAAGGTGCTCCGGAACCCGTGTCGTCCGAGCAACGCCGCGTAGTCGCGCACGGCTTGCGCCCCGGCTTCGAGGGTTGACGGGCCGGACACTCCCTGCCCGGACGAGACGGGTTCGACATCCATGGTGAACAAGACATACACGCTGCTTTTCAACGGTGCAGATTTCATGATCTTTCGGTCTTCAATCAATGGGGCGTAAACAGGGTGGCGGCGATATAGCGGTACGACGGCGTTTCGCGGAACGCGTGGTTGGAGTAGTAGAGCAGCACACAGGTTCCGTCACCTCGTGCGCCAGCCAGCGGTGTTCACCCGCCGTGCGGCAGCGCAGCACCGTCAACAGGCGGGTGGGGGAGAGGCGCACCGTGGCAGGCATGATCGAGAAGCCCTCCGGTTCGGGGCCGACCCACGAGACCCGTGTCCAGGTCCGTCCACCGTCCGCCGTGCGAAAGGCGCCCACGCGCCCCTCCCGTCCGTTCTGCTTTGTGACCGTGAGCATGGCGAGGAGCGACCGCGGACCCTCGACCAGATAGTCGGTCCGGGCCTGGATGCGCTGGCCGTCGACATCGGGAAAGCGCCAGGGACCCTGCCAGTGCCGGCCGCGGTCGTCGGAGAGGAAGAAGGTCGCGCCGCGGAACGCCAGCGCGAAGCCCGGTGCGGTGAAGTCGATGGTGCCCGGGCAGGGTGTATCGCTATCGGCCCGTCCGTGAGTGGGTTCGACATTCGCCGCGGCCGGCCCCGGCTCGATGGCCCAGGTCTCGCCCCCGTCCAGGCTGCGCGCGAGCGTGTCGCGCATGCTCGCGGCGTCGCGCGTGTGGCCGGGCTGCTCCTTGTGCCGGCCAAGCGCGAAGCCGACGAGCAGCTCGTCGCCCCAGGCCCACAGGCCGCCGTTCGCCGGCCAACCGGCGTATTGACCCTCGCCGCCACAGACAACAATGTGCCGTACTTTACCGTTTGTCATAAAGCATCCCCGCTGATTCCCTCCCCTTCGTGTCCTTCGTGGTGCAATCACACGTCCAATTGCGCGCCGCGCGCCAGGACGATCGCGCGCACCTCGGCGGGCTCGAGTTCGCGGACATCGACCTTCTTGGCCGCCGCCAGCGCGGCGGCGATGCCGACCGCCTGGCCCATCATGACGGCGCTGGTGGCGACGCGCGCCGAGGACTGCGCCTGCCGGTCGGCCGACAGGTTGCGTCACGCAGAACTGGGGGGGGGCGGCGTTCGCCGTCCACGAGCGCAAAGGATTCGGGATGGGACGCGAACGCGGCCGGCGCCGCGGCGGGTATCCGGTGCCAGGCATGGGGAATGGGGAACTGCTCCAGCGTGCCCAGCGTGATGCCGGCGGCCTGGCCCATCATGGCGCAGGTCGGCATCACGCGGGCGGAGGAGAGCGCCAGTTGATCGGCGGAGAAGCAGCGGCCGGCCATCAGCAGGTTGTCGGCGTCCCGGGCGATCAGCGCGCGG
>JAAYZJ010000475.1 GCA_012514915.1 Lentisphaerota bacterium
CTGTGTCTGGACGTATGACCACGGCGGTAGCTGTGGCCCCATGGCGCGGAGTGATGATGCCGGGCGAACCTGGATCAGAATCGATGACCACTTGCCCGAGGGATTCCAGCGGCACAGAAACTGTCCGAGCATTTATAGGCTGCTCGATCCCGGCGGCAAGGAGCGGCTGTGGGTCTTTTCGGCCCAACCGGACATGCCGCGTATTGTGAGCGAGGATGGCGGCACGAGTTGGCGGGAAATGCCCTCCCTGGGGTTGCCTTGCGTGATGACATTCAGCAGCGTTGTGCGGCTGCGGAACGGGAACTACCTCGGGATGTACCACCGACGGATGGACGCTGTTTCGGGCGAGTCTGATCGGTCGGTGCCGCTCACCGTGGTTCAGACGGAGACGGCTGATGGCGGTGTGACGTGGTCCGCCCCGCGCGTGGTGGCCGCCGTGGCAGGGAAAATGCCGTGTGAGCCATTTGTCTTTCGCTCGCCGAACGGCGAGGAGTTGTGTTGCCTCATGCGCGAAAATACCCACACCAGCAACAGCCTCGTGATGTTCAGCGTGGACGAGGGCCTGACGTGGAGCCAGCCAAGGGATACTTGCTGGGGACTGACGGGCGACAGACACATGGGGGTATATACCGAGGATCGGCGGCTATTCATCGCGTTCCGCGATCAAGCCTTGGAGAGCCCAACGCGGGGGCATTTCGTGGCCTGGGTGGGAACCTACGACGACATCAAGAACACATCCCCCGGGCAGTACCGGGTCAAGTTGTTGCATAGCCATGCGGGATGGGATTGCGGCTATCCGGGTGTTGAGCGCCTGCCCGACAGCACCCTGCTGGCCACCACGTATATCAAGCGGGAGCCGGGAAAGAACAAGCACTCCGTGGTTTGCGTCCGCTGCAACCCGAAAGAACTCGATAAACATGCGGCAACGCTTGGAGCGAGGCTGTAGCGGGACCGCCGCCGAAAGGTAAAGTCCAAAACGCTGCCGGTTGACGTTTGCCCGCAGTTTGTGCCACGCTAAGCGCAAGATGAATGCGGTAAAAATTTGGCGTGTCGCCTTCCCCGTCGCCGGGTTGTTGCTGGCGGGCATGGTTCTCCTGGGCACAGGGTGCGCGACGCCGTCGCCCAGGGCATCGGGCGCGACACCGACCGCAACGGCGGGTGTCACATCAGCGGCACCCGTGCCCGCGGCACAGCCGGAGACTCCCGCCAGCGGCATGGACTTTGGCGGCCGGCGGTTTGACTGGGCCCGGGCGAAGGAGATCCATCCCTCCATCCTGTGCACCTCCTTTGCGGTGGAGCACCCGCGTTTGATGAAGGGCAGTTGCGTTCGCGTCGACCTCGCGGACACGAACCTGCGGTTCCTTGCCGCCGGGCGCGCCAAGGCGTGGGGCGAGCCGATGCCGGAGTGCCCCGACAAGCCCTACCGCATCCGGACCCGCCGCCAGACGGTGCGCGACTTCATGCTGGAGTCGCGTAAGGCGGTGTCGGATGGCGGCCGGGGTCTCGACATGCGGGTCGCGGTGAACAGCACACCGTGGAGCCCTTGGGAGAGTCCCTGGAACCACAAGTATGCCGACCGCACCGGACTGATCGTGTCGGAAGGCGAACTGGTGGCGCCATCCATCGGCTATCCCAGTTTCATCGTCTACAAGGATGGCGCGGTCGCATTCCGCAAGCTCGCGCCGTCGGACCCCATCACCAACATCCAGACGGCCGTCTCGGGCTTCGGCATCTGCATGACCAACGGCATCATCCTGGCCAGGAACAACCCGGCCAGCCTCGCGCCGCGCACGGGTTTCGGTCTGTCGCGGGGCCAACGCTATCTCTATCTCTTCGTGGTCGACGGGCGGCAGCCGGACTACAGCATGGGTGCGAACACCTATGAGGTGGCGGAATGGCTGCGCTATTTCGGCGCCGACGACGGCATGAACATGGATGGCGGCGGCTCCACGACGCTCTTCTGCTGGGATCCGGTGCCGGATCCGGACAACACCGACCCGAAATCGAAGACGACGCCGAACTTGCACAAGCTCAACCGCCAGCAGGACAACGCCGAGCGCAGTGTGGCCTGTCCGCTGGGCATCTACCTCGCCGACTGATCGGCGCGGTAGCGGTCGGCGGGATCGACCTCCACGGCTGTGCGTTGAACTGCATCACGCACGCGCGAAACCCTGAAGCACCTTTTCCATGCGGTAGTCGTCCATGACAAAACCGTTGCCAATCTCCTGAACCAGTTCCCGGACTTGGATGAAGCCGCGCTTACGGTACCAGGCGATCGACGTCGCATTGTGCTTGTTGACCGTCAGCCAGAGTGTCTCCAGATTGCGTTGCCGGGCCTGGTTCTCGGCGTACGCCATCAGCCGGCAGCCGAGTCCCAGGCCGCGGGCGGTCGGCAACACGTAGATCTTGCTGATCATCAGCGCATGGCTTTCGGAGTCGGGGATGAGGGCCAGGTAGCCCAGGGCCTCACCTTCGTGTTGAATCAGCACGTAGTCGCACCCTTGTGCGATTTGGGCGGCGATGGCCGGCACGCTCTGGAATCGATCCAGCATGTAGTCCACCTGCGCACGCCCGATGATCGGGGTGTAGTGCCCCGTCCAGATGTCCCTGGCCAGGTTGGCCACGGTCTGGATCTGACCGGCGGTGGCAACGGGGATGATGTCGGTATTCATGTTAGTTGTACGACTTCCCCACGTGCCCGTTCAGGAGCCGCGCTGCCGGACCACTTCGTACATTGCCAGTGCACCCGCGACGCCGGCGTTGAGCGAGGCGACATGCCCGCGCATCGGCAGGCGCGCGATGAAGTCGCAGTGCTCGCGGACAAGACGGCCCAGCCCCTCGCCCTCGTTGCCGACCACGAGCGCGCAGCGGCCCCGGTAGTCGATGTCCTGGTAGGGACGCGCATCCTTGCCGGCGTCCAACCCGGTGATCCAGCAGTTCTGCTTCTTCAACGCGTCGATCGCCCGCACGAGGTTGACGACATGGGCCACCTGCAGGTGCTCGGAGGCGCCGGCCGAGGCGCGCACCGCGGCCGGCGTGACGCCCGCCGCCCGGTCTTCCGGCAGGACGACGCCGGTCACGCCGGCGGCGTCGGCCGTGCGCAGCAGCGAGCCGACGTTCTGCGGATCCTCGATGTGATCGAGGATCAGAACCAGGGCCGACGGGTCGCGCTCGACGGCCTGCAGGATTGTTTCGAAGCCGACGTACGGATAGCCGCCCACGCGGAGCGCCACCCCCTGGTGGTTGGCTCCCTCCGGCAGAACCTTCCATTCGTCGCGCGCGACGGTCTTGCAGATGGCGCCGGCCGCCTGCGCGAGTCGGTGCATCTCGACGAGGTCGTCGTCGGCCCCGTGCCGGACGCTGCTGTCGGCCAGCCATAGCTCGTGGATCGCCCGGCGTCGCGCGCGCAAGGCCTCCAGCACCGGGCGACGTCCGTAGAGCCAGTCGCCGGTTCCGGGTAGCCGCCCGCCGGGGCGCCGTCGATGGTGCTGGGCCGGTCTCATTCCATCACCCAGACCTGTTCCGGCTGATCGTCGCTGCCGCGCTCGGGCCGCCATTTCGGCCGGTCGCCGAAAAGCGCCGTTCCCAGCCTGATCCAGGTTGCGCCC
>JAAYZJ010000476.1 GCA_012514915.1 Lentisphaerota bacterium
CGACCGATCCGTCGGCCTGCTGGCCCTGTTCGAGGATCGCGATCATCAGGCGCGGCAGGGCGACGCCCGATCCGTTGAGCGTATGGACGAAGCGGAGCCTGCCCTCGGCGTCGCGGTAGCGGATGTTGGCGCGGCGCGCCTGGAAATCCTCGAAGTTGCTGCACGACGAGACCTCGAGCCACGCCTTCTGCCCCGGTGCCCAGAGCTCGATGTCGTAGCACTTGGCGGCCGCGAAGCTGATGTCGCCCGAGCAGAGTTCGAGGACGCGGTAGTGGAGCCCCAGTTCCTTGAGCACGTCCTCGGCCTGCGAGACCAGCAGCTCCAGTTCGGCGTAGGAGTTGGCGGGATCGACGAAGCGGACCATCTCGACCTTGTCGAACTGGTGCACCCGCAGGATGCCGCGCGTCTCCTTGCCCGCCGAACCGGCCTCGCGGCGGAAGCAGGGGGTGTAGGCGGTGAGGGCGATCGGCAGCGGCCGGTCGAGGATCTCCTCGCGGAAATAGTTCGTGACCGGTACCTCGGCCGTGGGGATCAGCCAGAGGTCGTCGCGCTCGCAGTGGTACATGTCGTCGGCCATCTTGGGGAGCGTGCCCGTGCCGAGCATGGCGTCGGTGTTGACGACGAAGGGGGGGAGCATCTCGGTGTAGCCGTGGCGCGTCGTGTGCATGTCGAGCATGAACTGGATCAGGGCGCGCTGCAGGCGGGCGCCGGCACCCAGCAACAGGGGGAAGCCGCTGCCGGCCATGCGGGTGGCGCGGGGCAGGTCGAAAAGGCCGAGACGGTCGCCCAGCGCCACATGGTCGAGCGGTTCGAAGTCGAGCTCGCGCGGCGCACCTACCACACGCGCCACGCGGTTGGCGCTGGCATCGGGACCGGTGGGGATGGCGGCGCAGGGGACGTTGGGAATGGCCAGCAGGAGGGTCTGGAGGCGGGCATCGAGCTCGTCGGCCTCGCGGTCGAGCGCGGCGATCGTCTCGCCCATGGCACGGACCTCGGCCTGCATCGTCGCCGTGTCCTCGCCCGCCTTGCGCTTCTGGCCGATCTCGCGCGAGAGGCTGTTGCGCCGGCTCTTGAGCTCCTCGGCGCGGGTGACGGCGCCGCGGCGCTGCTGGTCGCAGGCCAGGACGGCGTCGACGGGGGCGGGATCCATGAAGCGGCGCGTCAGGCCGTTCCGGATTTCGTCGGGGTTGTCGCGGAAGCGTTTGATGTCAAGCATGGCAAGCCTCGGGCGTTCACGTCCACCGGCCTGTTCACGGTGCGCCGGCGGTCGTTAGGCAAAGAGTACACCAATGCCTTTCACATATCCAGCGGGAAGTCGCGGGATCGAGGATGACGAGGAGCGCGACGCCAATCGTGTCCCGTAGTCGTGCCCCGTAGTCGTCATCCGAGGCACAAAGAACTCACCCCTCCAGCAGCTTGATCTTGCGCCAGCGGCCGCTGCGCCAGCGCCAGAGGAAGCCGAAGGAGAGGATGGCGACGTAGGTGGCCATCCAGTACCAGGCGTGCAGGATGCCGCCGCCGCGGGAGAGGATCAGGAGCTCGCCGGGAATCCAGAAACCCCAGCCCATGATCAGCATGTAGAGCATGACGAAGCGGGTGTCGCCGGCGCCGCGCAGCGCCCCTGTCAGGACGATCGTCGCCGTATCGAACAGCCCCCAGACCGACATGGCCACCATCATGGAAAACCCGAACCGCTGCAGTTGTTCGAGGGAGAAGTCGGCGTTGGGCGCGTAGAAGAGCCGGAAGAAGGCATCGGAACCCAGCAGGAAGACGAAGACCATCAGGGCCATGTAACCCCAGGCGAGCGTCAGGGTGTCCCACCCGGCGCGGCAGGCGGCGTCGCTGTCGCGCCGCCCCTGGTGCTGCCCCGTCAGGATGGCGGCGGCGGTGCTGATCCCCATCAAGGGGCAGACGACCAGCCAGTTGATGCTGAGGGCGATGTTGCTGGCGGCGAGCGAGACGGCGTCCAGGCGGCCCGTCAGCATCACGAACGTGGCGAAGGCCGTGACATCGGCCATCAAGTGCAGGCCGGCGGGACCCCCAAAACGGATGATGCGTCCCATCCGGGTGAAATCGGGCCGCCAGACGAGGCGCGCGCCCAGTTCGCGCATGCCAGGTGTGCGCAGGAAGTAGACGAACTGGATCGCCGGGGCGACGGCGCTGGCGATCACGGTGGCGATGGCGCCGCCCGCGATGCCCATCTCGGGGAAGCCCAGCCGCCCGAAGATCATGGCGTAATCGAGCACGATGTTCACGAGGGCGCCGATGACGTTGGCGGCCGTGTTGAGCCGCATGCGGCTCTGCCCCGTGAAAAAGCCGCCGATCACCCAGCCGAGCGGCACCAGAAAGCCGCCGCGCATCATCCAGCCGAAGTAGATGCGCTCCTCCGCCAGCACCTCGGGGGCGTGCCCGATGATGCCCATCAACCCGTTGCCCACGGGAATCAGCAGGAGGAGGAAGGGCAGGCTGGCCAGCGCCAGCCAGAGGCCCTGGGCCGTCACCCGGATGCATTGCCGCCGGTCGCCGGCGCCGTGGTACTGGGCGACGAAGGTCCCCGCGTAGCCCGCCGTTGCCGCGAACAGGCAGATGAAGGTGAACGAGAGGATGCCCGCGGGCAGAGCGGCCTGGATCGAGACACTGCTGTAGCGCGCCAGGAACAGCCGGTCGCAGAACTGCATGACCGTCAGCGCGCTGTTGCTGATGATCAGGGGGGTGGCGATGCGCAGCACCTCGCGGTAGCGGGCCGCGCGGGCCGGCGGCAGGATCGATGAAAGAAAGGACATGGGATAAAAAAAAGAAAAAAGGGGGCGGCGAGACCAGGGACGAGGGAAGTCGCCGACTGCGGGAACTGAGTCGATGATTATGGTGCATCGTTCTCCAGAATGCAATCTTCGGAAAAATAAGGGTCACGTTGAGCCACTGCATGCTCGCGCTGGCGTTCGCGCCAGGCGTTTGGATCAGCAGATGGTAGTGGTTGCCCATC
>JAAYZJ010000477.1 GCA_012514915.1 Lentisphaerota bacterium
CCGAGGCGCGGCGGATCGCGGCGAGCCAGGTGGGGTGATTTTGACAGGATTACAGGATTTACAGGATTGGCGCATGGCCCGCCACCTCCACAGGGTTGAAATTTAGCGAATTTGGCGGCGACAGGGATGTGCGAGGACTGCGCATCGACAAGCGGTCAAAGGATGAACGGCTCGCCGGCGCATCGGGCTGGCAAGCCGGTAGAACGCATGGGGCTGTTTCCGACCCGTAGAACGGGACGTATCGGACCGTTCCGGGTGGGGTGCGCGGTCTCATAGATCCCGCGCTACAGGAGCGCACGTGAGCCACTTAACCCATACGCTTAAACCCGCTCTTACTCGGCACGCTCCACCCGCTTAAACCCCTGTCGAGTAAGAGTAAGAGCGGGTGGAGTGTAGCCGTTTAAGATGGGTTTGCGGCCTTGCGGTTCACAACGACGGCCGACACCCGTCGACCACCATCGACCCCAGCAAGAGAACGACCGCCGGGGACGGCGGACTCCAGCGTGACGGCTTGGCGGTTCGCGGAGCGACGTTTTCCATGCGCTTCGGATGACGACCACGGGGCACGACAACGGAACACGATTGGCTTCAACCGAGCCGATTGCGCTGTGCGCGGATAGGCACTTGCAGCATACAAGCGTACGACACGGAGGTCGGCCCTCCATCCCGAATGACCAACAATACCGGAGAAGCAGGATGGGCGCGCTCTGTCCCGGCCGGCATCCTTGCCGCCCCGCTCACCAATCTCGGGCCGAAGGCGGCAGGGGAAACTCGCGCATCTGGCGCCGCTTGTCGGCCTCGTGCTCCTTCTCGCGCTGCAGGGCGCGCCGCAGCACTTCCTGAACATCGGGCGGCGGCTCGTCGCGCGGCTCGTCCGCCGGCTTGTCCTGCGGATCCTGTTTCTCGGGCTCCTGCGGCTGTTGCTGCTGGTCCTGTTGCTGCTGTTGCTGCTGCTGGTCCTGTTGCTGCTGCTGCTGCTGCTGTTGCTGCTGTTGCTGTTGTTGCTGGTTCTTGTTTTTGGGCAGCAGCTCCTGGATCCGCACCAGGTTCCGCAGCGCCTCGAACTGGGCCTCGGCCGGACGCGGCCCGCCCGCCTGCAGCGCCTCGAGGATCTGCTGGTGGAGCTGCAGCGTGGCCGCCGTCAACTGCTCGATTTCGGCGCGTGCGCCCGGAGCGAACGCGGGCGCATTGGTGTCGGCCTGCGCCTGCTGCTCGATCTGGTCGGCCCACGGGCCGAACTTCTCCTGGAAGAGCCGGGTGAGCCGCGCCGCGTCGGGCTGATCGGGCCGATGGGGCAGACGCGGCGTTTCAGGGTGTGCCCAGGCGTTGGTCTGCGCCGCGATGGCCTCGGCGACGAGGGCGGGCGGCATGGACAGGAGCTGCCAGAACAGGTAGACGGATTGTTCTGCCTGGGCGAGCTCGCCCAGCGCCTCGCCCTCGAGGTCGGCCAGCCGCCGCGCGCCGCGCTGCATGGTGTCGCGCGCCTGCTCGATCTGCTCGGCCACCAGGGCCCGCTGCTGGGCATTCGTGATCGCCTCCGATTCGACCAACGCTCGCTTGAGGGGGATCCAGAGATCGGCATTCTTCCGCTGCGCCTCGCCATGGGCTTCGAGTTGGCGGATCAGCACGTCGGCCTGGCGGTTGGTGAAACTGGCTGTCGCCCCGCGGACCAGATCGCGTTGCGCCTGCAGCATGGCGCCGAGGAGTGCGTCGGGCGGCGTTTGTCCATGCGCCTCCAGCACGGCCTCGATATGCGCGGCCTCGCGCGCCTCGGGCAGCGGCGCGAGGGCACGGTCCAGATTGCGGTGCAACCTTCCTTCGCCGGGGGCCACGCGCAAGGCCTGCTGGAACCCGGCGCCGGCCTGTTCGAGTTGGGCCGCGCGCAGGCGGGCGTTGGTGGCCGCGGCCTCGCCGGCGGCCACCTGGAAACTGGCGGCGCCATACAGCTCGGCAGCGGCGCCCTGTCCGGCCAGCATGGAGAGGGGGCGGGCGGTGGCGGCCGCGGTTTGCGCCTGTCCCGCGCGCATCTGCGCCAGCGCGGCGTTGTAGCGGTAGCGGTTGGCCTCGGCGGGGTCGGCCCCGCGCGCAGCGGCGAGATAGGCCTCGGCCGCCTCGGCGAAACGGCCCTGCCGGTAGAGCTTCTGCGCGATCCGCGCCCCGGCACGTCCCGGGGGGATCGCCGGGCCGTTGGTCGAAGCCAGCGCCGCAGGGGACGATTCGGCGACCGCATTCGTGGAAACGACATCGTCGGCCCGCGCCGGGAGCGTGGCACCCACGCCCAACAGCAGGAGGCCAACGAGAACCGCATGGCCAGGAATCGGCGGCGGCAACGGGGGCTGCCCAGCGGAACTTGACGTGGTGGGATCTGCGTCATCCGCGGTTGTGCCGGTAGCAGGTTCAGCATCGCCGTCGGCGCGCGGCGCGCGTGCCCGGCGTCCGCCCGCCAGGCGTCCCCGGCTGAGGGCGGCCGTCGCCAGCAGCAGGAGGATCGAGGGGATCAGGAACAACTGATAGCGCTCGATATAGCGGCGTTCGAGCTGCTCCTCGTACTCGCGCGCCGCGACACGGGTCAGATGCTGCCGGTAGATCGCCCCCAGCGTGGTGCTGGCCGTGCTCGAGGTGGCCAGCGGGATGTACGTGCCGCCCGTGGTCCGCGCGATCGCTCCGAGCGTCGTTTCGTCGAGCCGCGAGACGACGGCGCGCCCCTGGTACTGCAGGCTCCCCGATCCCTCGACAGCGGGCACTGAGGCCCCCTGCGGATCGCCGATGCCGACGGTGAAGATGGGGATCCCGCGCCGCGCGGCCTGTTGCGCCGCCGCGACCGCACGCCCCGCTAGATCCTCGCCGTCGGTGATCAGCAGGATGGCGTTGTTCTGGTCGGTCGCGGATTCAAGCGCTTCGAGCGACCGGTTGATGGCGTCGGCCAGATCGGTCTCGCCGCGCGGTGCGGCATCGATCGAGGCCCCGTCGAGCGCCTGCCGCAGGAAGGCGCGGTCGGTGGTCAGGGGGCACAGCATGTTGGCCTTGCCGCGGAAGACCAGCAGTCCGGCGCGGTCGCCCTGCAGTTCGTCGAGCAGGTCGAGGATGTCGGCCTTGGCGCGTTCCAGGCGGTTCGGATGCACGTCGGCCGCCAGCATGGAACGGGAGACGTCGAGGGCGATCAGCAGGTTGCGACCGCGCGCCGCGACCCGCAGCTCGGCCCGTCCCCACTGCGGGCGGGCGGCCGCCAGCGCGAGCAGCGCCAGCCCGGCCAGCATCAGCACGAGCTGCGCGGCGACCCATCCCGGGCGCGGCGACGGCGCGAGCCGCGCGCGCATGGCGGGCGAGACGAACGCCGCCATCCGCCGCCCGCCGACGCGCAGCATCCAGGCGCCGAGCAGGCCGACCAACGGCAGCAGGAAGAGCAGCATCAACATCCATGGATAGACAAAACGCATGGCAGCCTGTCCGTCAGAGCGGCCTCCCAACGACATACAGGTTCCCCAGGACCCCCAGGGCGGCCAGCAGCGCGCCCAGGGCCAGGAACGGAAGAAAACGCTCGTTGTACTGGTTGTAGACGTTGCGGTCGATGCGCGTCGTCTCGAGCGTGTGGATCGCATCCATCGCCCCGCGGAATCCGGCGGTGTCGCGGACGTTGAAGTAGCGACCCGAGGTCTTCTCGGCGATCTGCTTGAGCTGCGCCTCGTTCAGCCGCACCTCTCCATAGCCGATGACCTCGCGCCCGAAAGCGTCGCGCGTGCGGAACGGCGCGCGCCCCGTGGTGCCAACGCCGATCGTGTAGACGCGGATGCCGAGCTTGGCGGCGGCATCGGCCGCCTGCTCGGGCGTGATGATGCCGGTGTTCGACTCGCCGTCGCTCAGGAGGACGACAATGCGTGTTTTGGGCTCGGCATCCTGCAGCCGCGCACAGGCGGTCGCCAGCCCGTCGCCGATGGCCGTCAGGAGTTCCTCCTGCGACACGGCCCGTCCCTGTTCGTCGAATTCCGACTTAGGAATGGATGTCGCCTTCAGAATCTGCAGCAGGGCGCCGTGGTCGGCGGTCAGCGGGCTGCGCGTCGTCGCGTAGCCGCCGAAGGCGATCAGGGCGATCAGGTCGTCGGGGCGCTGCTCGATGAAGCGGGCGAACATGCGCTTGACCACGTCGAGGCGTGTCTGCGCGTTCGGCCCCGTCGGGGTGCCCTCGCTCAGATCCAGCGCCTCCATCGAGCCGGAGACGTCGACGGACATGGCGATGGCGAGTGCATCGACCGTGCGCCGTTCGCGCGTGAAGAAGGTCTGCGGCCGGGCCGCCGCGACAATCAACAGGAGGGCGCCGGCGGCAAACACCCCCGGCAGCAGGCGCGCCGCCAGGCTGCGCCAGCCGGCGGTGCGCGCCGGCAGGCGGTGCATGGGGGCGAAGAGGAGGGCGCGGCGGGCGCCACGGCGCAACAGCCGCCAGAGGCCGAAGCCCCAGGGGAGCAGCAGCAGGAAGGCAAGCGGTGTGGCAAAGCGGAGCATGGCGGTCACGGGGCGGAACCGGGGGAGGACGGTGCGGCGGTCGGCGCTGCGGAAGTCTGCGCGGCGGCATCCCGCTCGATGTAGGTCCGAGCCGTTGCGACAGCCTGGTCGGCCGCCTGCCGGCTGGAGTCCTGGCCGGCGAACTTGACCAGGTCGGCCGACACGAGGAAGTCGCGCAGGCTGCCGAGGACCGCGGGCGGAAAGCGGGGATGCTGGCGGGCCGAGGCCAGGAACTCCTCGGTGGTCTGCTCGGGCGCCCGGATGCCGTGGGCGCGCTCGATGTAGCGTCTGACGACCTGGGTGAGCTCGATGTAGAAATCCTTGATCAACCCCCGGTCGAGGAGGTTGAGCCGCAGCAGCCGGTCGAGCTCGACCAGGGCGCGCTCGCGCGGGGAGAGGCGCCGCAGTCGGGCCTGGCGGCGCAGATAGCGGAACAACCGCAGGCAGAAGGCCACCAGCACCACCCCCAGCCCCAGCAGCACCGCCCCCTGGAAGACGTCCCGCCGGGTGGGCGCGATCCAGTAGGGTTTGGGGTCGAACTCGATCTCGCCCGCCACCGCAGGATCGCGGGGGGCCGCGGGGAAGACGACGGCGCGCGTCGGGAAGCTGCGGGTTTCGGCGGGGACGACCGTGGTGTCGCGGACCGTCACGGCAAAAGGCGCGAGCCGGTACTCGCGCGCCAGGCCCGGCACGAGGCGCCAGCGCGACTCGCGGCTGCGGCGGCCGTCGGGCAGCGTGACTGGATCGCGTGTGAAGCCCTCCGCCACGGCGAAGCCCTGAAAGCGGTCGCGCAGGTCGGGGATCTCCACCCCCTGCGAGGCCGGCGCCGTCACGGTCACGACGACCGTCAAATCACGATCGAGCTGAACCTCGGCCGGCTCGGCGCGCACCTGGATCTCGATCTCCCCCCAGGAGAGGTCGGCCGTCATCACCGGCGGTGGGGCACCGGCGCACAGCAGCGGCGCCGCCAGCAGACCGGCCAGCACCGCGCGGCGGGCCCGTGCCGCGGGCGGACGCGCGTGCCCCCCCCCGGCCTTCAACGCCGCCCCCTGCCGCGGCGGCGCTCGCGCCGATTGAACAGGCGGCGCAGCCGGCGGACGGTCTCGTCGTCGCCATCGGTCGTCGCGAACCGCTCGCCGTCGATGCCGTAGCGCAGCAGGGTCCGCTTCAACTGCGCCCGCTCCTCGCGCGCCGCGCGGGCGAAGTGGCTGCGCACGGCCGCCGAACCCGTGTCGAGCAGGACGAGGTCGCCGGTTTCGGGATCCTGCACCTCGACGAGGCCGGCATCGGGCAGGTCTGCCTCGCGGGGATCCTCCACCGCCAGCGCCACGAGATCGTGCCGCTCGGCGGTGGTCCGCAGCTCGTCGGCGTAGTCGCGGTCCTGGAAGTCGGAAATCAGGAAGACCAGCGCACGGCGTTTCTGCACGTTGTTGAGATAGCGGAGCGCGGCGGCGATGTCGGTGCCCTGGCGCGTGGTTCGCTCGGCGGCCAGCACATCGCGCACCAGGCGCATGACGGCCGTCCGGCCCTTGCGGGGGAGAATGACCTTCTCGATGCGGTCGCTGAAGTTGATCAGGCCGACCTTGTCGGCGTTCTGCACCGCGGCCATGGCCAGGATGCAGGTCAGCAGGGCCGACAACTCCGACTTGGTCCGCTCGCGGGAACCGAAGGACTGCGATCCCGAGACGTCCACCAGGAAGAGGACGGTCAGCTCGCGCTCTTCGGCGAACCGCTTGATGTGGGGGGCGCCGCTGCGCGCCGTCACGTTCCAGTCGATCGCCCGCACATCATCGCCGGGGACATAGGGGCGGACTTCGTCGAACTCGATCCCCTGCCCCTTGAAGCTGGAGTGGTAGTCGCCGGCCAGTTGCTCATTGACCAGCCGCACCGTCAGCAGGCGGATGCCCGCCACGCGGCGCATGAGCGCGGCGGTATCATCCTGCGGTTGCTGGGCGGCGGCTCGGAACATGGCGGCGGCATCCGGTTCACGGGACGGGGATCGTGTTCAGGATCGTCTCGACCACCTGGTCCGCGTTGACGTTCTCGGCCTCGGCCTCGTAGGTGAGCAGGATGCGGTGCCGCAGCACGTCGCGGGCGATCTCCTTGACATCCTGCGGCGTGGCGTAGGCGCGGCCGTGGAGCAGCGCGTGGGCGCGGGCGCCGACGTGCAGCCAGAGCGTGGCGCGTGGCGAGGCCCCCATCTCGATCTGGTTCGCGAGCGGCGCCAGGCCGAAGGCGGACGGCTCGCGGGTCGCCTGGACGATGTCGAGGATGTACTCGCCGACTTTCTCGTCGCAATAGACCTGGTCCAGCACCCCGCGCAGCGTCTGGATCTGCGCGGCGTCCATCACCGGGGCGACCTCGCCGGCCAACGGATGCGTGAAGCGGTTCATGATGCGCCGCTCGTCGTCGCGCGAGGGGTAGGTCACGACGCACTTCATCATGAAGCGGTCGATCTGGGCCTCGGGCAGCGGGTAGGTGCCCTTCTGCTCGATCGGATTCTGCGTGGCCATCACCAGAAAGGGCGCCGGCAGCGGGTAGGTGGTGTCGCCGAGCGTCACGCGCTGTTCCTGCATGGCCTCGAGCAGCGCGCTCTGGACCTTGGCGGGGGCCCGGTTGATTTCATCGGCCAGGAGCAGATTGGTGAAGACCGGCCCCTTCTTGGGGAGGAAGGAGCCATCCTTCTGGCTGTAGATCAACGTGCCGACGACGTCGGCGGGAAGCAGGTCGGGGGTGAAGGAGATGCGCTGGAACTGCAGGCCCAGCGCCTGGGAGAGCGTGCGGATGGCGGTCGTCTTGGCCAATCCAGGCACGCCCTCCAGCAGAATATGGCCGCCGCCGATCAGCGCGATGAGCATCCGGTCGACCAGTTTCTCCTGGCCGACCAGCACCTTGCCGATCTCCTGGCGCAGCCGTTCGATCAGCGCCGTCTGTTCGGTGATCCGCGTGGTCGTCTGCTGTAAGTCCATGTCCGTTCCTTCGCGTGAGCCATGCCCCCGGTGGGTCGTGCGGGGGTGCTCAAGCTTTGTCGCGAGCTTTGTCGACAGTTTGTTGGTGCGTGTTCAGGGGGCCGGCTCAACCGCCGGAGCGGCGGTTTCGGGCTCCACGGCGACAGGGGTCGCCGCGGCTGCCGCGGGGGCCGGGGCCGTGGCCGCAGCCGCGGGGGCCGGGGCCGTGGC
>JAAYZJ010000478.1 GCA_012514915.1 Lentisphaerota bacterium
AACGGCGGGCAGTACACGCACGCCGCGATCTGGACCGCGATGGCCTTCGCCGAGCTCGGCGACGCCGAGACGGCCTGGCAACTCTTCGACCTGCTCAATCCGGTCAACCACAGCCTGACCCCCGCGACGGCCGCCCGGTACCGCGTGGAGCCCTACGTGATGACGGCCGACATCTACAGCGTGGCGCCGCACACGGGCCGCGGCGGCTGGAGCTGGTACACCGGCGCCGCCGGCTGGATGTACCGGCTGGCGGTCGAGACGCTGCTGGGATTTGAACGCCATCCCGACCATCTGCGGATCAATCCGCGGCTCCCGTCAATCGGTTTGGATCACTTCCGCCTGACCTACCGCTTCCGAAGCGCGACCTACCACATCGAGGTGCGGCGCGCGCCGGCCGGCGCACCGCCGGAGGTGATCGTCGACGGCATTCCGCAGGCCGACGGCCGCATGCCGCTGCTCGACGACGGGCGCGACCATACCGCCACGGTCGCCTGGTCGCCCCCACCCTCCCCAGGCGTGTGACGGTGTGGCCGTGTGGTGGTAAGTAACCGCGTAATCGGTTGGTGGCCGGGGCGCGATGACAGTGCATTAAGAAGTGGGCAAACGGCGTCCCCTACACCATCATATGCGCAGTGGGTGTATCATGCACATGAACCACCAGTTGGCCGACATCCATTTTTGACTGCGCGCGCCCGCGCGCGCTTTCTCTCCCGCCGCCTGCGGCGGTAAAATCCAGTTCGGGTACGGGGTGATGGGATGGTACGATGGTGCGTCACCCGGCTGCGGAGCAGGCTCCGCTGTCAACGCGATAGAAAGCGCGTGCAGGCACGCGCACTTGTCTCAAATGTTTCGCGCACGAACAACTGCTGGAGGCGCAACATTCGCGCGGTTGCACGCAGTCACATACGCCTTGCCCACCTCTCGATGCGCCCTCATCGCACCCCCTGTCGCTAACCGATTACGTAACCGCAGAATGTAACCTTGCAAACCCGCGCCCCGTGTCGTACTATTTTTCAATTTCCCGACCAACAGCCTGCTGGAACGTTCACCTACCACCATGACGTCACTCATTCTGCTCGTAATCGGCGCGATTCTCGTCAACAACTTCGTTCTCAGCCAGTTTCTGGGGATCTGCCCGTTCCTCGGCGTCTCCAAGAGGCTGGAGACCTCGCTCGGCATGTCGGGTGCCGTCATTTTTGTGATGACCGGCGCCTCGGCCGTCACCTGGTGCGTCGACCGCTACGTGCTGGGCGAGTCGCTGGCCTATCTCCAGACGATCGCCTTTATCCTCGTGATCGCCACCCTGGTACAGGTCATCGAGATGCTGATGAAGCGCTTCATGCCGCCGCTCTACACGGCCCTCGGCATCTATCTGCCGCTGATCACGACCAACTGCGCCGTGCTGGGCGTGGCGGTGATGAACGTCAAGAGCGGGGCCGGTTTTCTGGAATCGGTTCTTTTCGCCTGCGCGGCCGGCATCGGCTTCGCCCTGGCTCTGACGATCTTCACGGGACTGCGGGAGAAGATCGACCGGGCCGACCCGCCCCGCGCCTTCCGCGGCGTGGCAATCGCGTTGGTGACGGCCGGTCTGCTGAGTCTGGCGTTCATGGGCTTCAACGGTCTGGTGAAGTGAGCACCCCATGCAAGTGATCATCATTTCCACGCTTGTCATCGCCGCCCTGGGGCTGGCCTGCGGCGTTATTCTGGCCATCGGCGCCCGGTTTTTCCAGGTGCAGGAGGATCCGCGCATCGGCGAGGTGACGGAACTGCTTCCTGGCGCCAACTGCGGCGCGTGCGGTTTTGCCGGCTGCGCCGCCTACGCCGCCGCACTGGTCAAGGACGGCACCGCCCCCACCCGCTGTCCCTCCTGCACGAGCGAGTCCGCAGCACGCATCGCCGCGCTGCTGGGAGCCACTCCGGCGCCGGCGGCCGTCCGCCAGGCGGCCATCGTGCTGTGCGGCGGGCGCAACGAGAACGCCCGCAAGCGGTTCGCGTACAACGGCATCGCCGACTGCGCCGCGGCGGCGGCCACGGCGGGCGGCGACAAGGCCTGCACCTACGGCTGCCTGGGTTACGGAAGCTGCGTGCGTGTCTGCCCGTCGAACGCGATCACGGTCGAGGACGGCCTCGCGCATATCCATCCCGAGCGCTGCATCGCCTGCCGCCGCTGCGTGGCGGCCTGCCCGCGCGGCATCATCCACATGGTTCCCGTCAACCGCCACATCCATGTCTTGTGCAGCAGCAAGGATCCCGGCGCCGCCGTGCGCAAGGTCTGCAGCGTCGGCTGCATCGGCTGCCGGATCTGCACCAAGCTGTCGGACGGCGCGATCGAAATGGATGGCGCGCTGGCGGTCGTGAACTACGCCAAGCCGCTGGATAACGACATCGTCGTCGCGAAATGCCCCGGCAAGTGCATCGTCAAGGTCTAGCATGAAAGTCTTTCACAACCGATTCCGTTTCCAGGGAGGCGCGCATCCGCCCGACCACAAGCAGGCCACGGCCGAGGCCGCTCTGCAGACGCTGCCGCTGCCGGCGCGCCTGACGGTCTCGATGGCGCAGCATCTCGGCGCGCCTGCCAAGCCGTGCGTCAAACCGGGCGACCGCGTCCTGGCGGGCCAGTTGATCGGCACGGCGAGCGGCTTCATCTCGGCCGCCGTGCACGCCCCCGCCGCCGGCACCGTGGCGGCCGTCCAGGAGGCGCCGACCCCCACCGGGCGCACCGCGCCGGCCATCCTGATCGACACCGATGCGACCGAAACCCGCCGGGATGAATCGTACCCGCCGATTCCCGACTGGCGTGGCCAGGAGCCCAAACGACTGGTCGCCCGCGTGGCGGAAGCCGGCATCGCCGGCATGGGAGGGGCCGGGTTCCCCACGCAGGTCAAGCTGTCGCCCCCCAGCGACAAGCCCATCGACACCGTGATCCTGAACGGCGCCGAATGCGAGCCCTTCCTCAACAGCGACAACCGGCT
>JAAYZJ010000479.1 GCA_012514915.1 Lentisphaerota bacterium
ATGGAAGCAGCACGCGAGCACGACGGCCTGGCGCAACTGGAAGAGCGTTTTCTCGAAGACCTTGAAGCGCGGCCGATCCCGATCGATTCCATACTTGTCGGCTTACGGTTCCTGCGGAAGTCGCCCCACGCGAACCTGACCGACTCCTGGGTGCAGTTGGCGGTCGGCAAGCTGGTCGAACTGGGCGACTGCCAGGGCCTGGTCGCCTTGCTGACGTTGCTGGCCGGCTGGCGCGACGACCTCCGCGCCTTCGGCGAGTTCTGCTGCCGGACACTCAAGCAGGCCAGCCAGGACCGCGTCTGGAACGCCTGCGTCGACAGCGTCGCCTGGGGCGAAGTGCCCGCGCAGGAATCGCTGCGGCGACTTGATTTCCTCCTCGACTGCCGGCCGGGCGTCGCCTGCCTCGATAAAACCTGGGGATTCGGCATCGTCAAGCGGATCGACGACTTCTACAAGCGGATGATCGTCGATTTCACCAACAAGCCGAATCACGCCCTCTCGCTGGCGCATGCGGGCGAGAACCTCGTCTTCGTGCCGGATCAGCACATCCTCGCCGTGCAGCACCGCGACCCGGCGGCCTTTGCGCGCCAGACGGCGGAGCAGCCCGGCGAGGTGGTGCGTCTGGCGCTGCTCAGCTTCGGGGCGATGCCCGTGACCCGTCTGGCCGCCCTGCTCGACGAGCACAGGATCGTCCCGGCCCCGGCCTGGAAGGCCTTCTGGGAGGGCGCCCGCAAGGCGCTCAAGAGCGACCCGCTGGTCGAGATCCCCGTCAAACGCACCGAACCGCTCCGTCTGCGGGAAGCCGCCCCGGCTTTCGACCGGGGCTGGTTCGCCGAGCTGCGCGCCGAGCGCGACATCGTGCGCATCACCCGCCAGATCGCGGAACTGGAGGCCGGGGCGGCCCCCGCCTCGCTGGACGACTACGCCCGCGAGTCGCTGAGCGACCGTCTGGCCTTTGCCCTGAAGGGCGCGTACAATACCGATCCGCCCCGCTATGCGCGGCTCGCCCTGACGGTACGCCGCCTCGGGCTGGCCGAGCCTCCCGCGGCCGGCCTGTGCCGCCACCTGCTGGACGACAACCGTTTCCTGGCGGCGGGCGAATCGCTCGCCGCCCGCGAGAGCGCCGCGCTCGTCGACTGGCTGATCGAACAGGAGCCCGCCGCCGCCGCGGCGCTGCTCGCCGCCATTCCGGAGATGAACTACAACCTCGTCGCCGTGACGATCGATGCGCTGGCCGCGCGCGAGGAGTACATCGAGGCCGTCCGGACGCGCTGCCGCGAACTCCTGGCCGCCCCCTCCGTGCCGCCGACATTGCTGCTGTGGGTGCTGCGCAACCTGCCGCGCGTCGCCGACTGGAAACTCCCCTCCCTCTACGAGCTGATGGGGCAGGCCATCGCGATCATCGAGGACACCACGCTCTGCGGCGAGCGGCTGCGCATGCAGCACCAGCTCCTCGGGCTCTTCGAACAGGTCAAATGGTTCGAGCCGGCCTTCGAGTCGCTGGACAACCTCCAGCGCGAGGCGCTGTTCGCCCGCATCTATGGCAATTCGAGTCTCGGCGACGCGGCGACGCAGCGCGCCCTGGTCGGTCGCATGGTCCGGATCGAGCCGGCGCTCGCCGCCCGCAAGCAGCCCGGCGGCGGCGCGGCGGCCGAACCGGCGCTGCACTGGACTTCCTGGCGCTCGCTGCGCGAGCGCCAGGAACAGCTCCGCCGGCTCGTGGAGGTCGATATCCCCGCGAACAGCGCCGAAATCGCGCACGCCCGCGGCTACGGCGATCTGCGCGAGAATTTCGAATACCACGCGGCGAAGCAGCAGCAGACCGTGCTGATGTCGCGGCGCGACCAGTGGGACCTGGAGCTGAAGCAGATGCGCGGCACCCATTTCGCCGGTGCCGATACGTCGGTGGCCGGCATGGGCGTCGAGGTCACCCTGCGCGCTGCGGATGGCGAGCTTCGCACGTATTCGATCCTGGGTGAATGGGACAGTGACGAGGCGATGGGGATTCTCCCCTGCCGCAGCCGTCTCGCCCGGGCGCTCGAGGGACACGGCGTCGGCGACCGGGTCACCATTCCCGGCGTCGCCGGCGATGAAACCGTGTCGGTCGAGGCGATCCGGCCGCTCTCCGCGGCGGTGCTCGCCTGGGCCGGCGCGCCGGATGGCGGCGCCGGCAACCGCGGCGCGGACTGAATCCGCCGGCGCGCGCCGCCGCGCGGCCGTGTGACTGCCGATGCCCGACATCCGTTTTCCAGAAGAGCTGCCGATCACCGGGCACCGCGAGGTGATCGAACAGGCGATGCGGGAGCACCCCGTGGTCATCGTCTGCGGCGATACCGGCTCGGGCAAGACCACCCAGTTGCCCAAGATGGCCATGGAACTCGGCCGGGGGGCCGATGGCCGCCTGATCGGCTGCACGCAGCCGCGCCGCCTGGCGGCGGTCACCGTCGCCAGCCGCGTCGCCGAGGAGTTCGGCGAGCCTGTCGGCGGCCTGGTCGGCTACCAGCACCGCTTCGCCCGGCAGCTCTCCGGCGCGACCCGCGTCAAGTTCATGACCGACGGCATTCTGCTGGCCGAGATCCGCGCGCGTCCGCGGCTCGAAACCTACGACACGCTGATCATCGACGAGGCCCACGAGCGCTCGCTCAACATCGATCTTCTGCTCGGATGGATCAAGCGCCTGCTGCCGCGTCGCCCCGACCTGCGCGTGATCATCAGTTCCGCCACGATCGATGCGGAGCGGTTCTCCGCCTTCTACGGCGGCGCGCCGATGATCCAGGTTCCCGGACGCCTCCATCCGATCGACATCCGCTACCGCGAGCCGGACGACGACGATCCCGAGCTGCCGCGGCTCGTGGCAGCGGCCATCGACACGCTGGCCAGCGAGCCGCGCGGCGATGTGCTCGTCTTCCTGCCGGGCGAGCGCGACATCCGGGAGACCGCCGAGGTGTTGACGGGGCGGCGCTTGCCCGACACCGAGATCATCCCCCTGCTGGCCTCGCTGCCGGCCGCCGAGCAGCAGCGGGCCTTCCGCCTCGCGCCGCGCCGCCGCGTGATCCTGGCGACCAATGTGGCGGAAACCTCGGTCACGATTCCCGGCATCCGCTACGTGATCGATTCGGGCCTGGCCCGTATCAGCCGCTATGTGCACCGCACCCAGGTCCAGCGCCTGCAGATCGAACCCATCTCGCAGGCCAGCGCCAACCAGCGCGCCGGGCGGTGCGGCCGCATCGGTCCGGGCGTCTGCATCCGGCTCTACGGCGAGGACGACCTGCGGCGCCGCGCGCCCTATACCGACCCCGAGATTCTCCGCTCCAGCCTGGCGGGCGTCATGTTGACCATGCTCGACCTGCGCCTGGGCGACATCGCCAGCTTTCCCTTTCTCGATCCGCCGTCGGCCGGCATGATCCGCCAGGGGTTCCGCGAACTCGAGGAGCTGGGCGCCGTGCAGCCGGCGCCGCACGGCGTCCCGGCGCTGACGCCCATCGGCCGGCAGTTGGCCCGGATGCCGGTCGAGCCGCGCCTCGGCCGCATGCTGCTGGCCGGGCACCAGGAGCAGGCCCTCGAGTCGGTCCTGACCATCGTCGCCGCCCTGGCGGGCGACGATCCGCGCCGCCGCCCGATCGAGCGGCAGGCCGAGGCCGACCGCGCCCATGCGGTTTGGAAAACCCCCGCATCCGACTTTGCCGCCTGGCTGCGCCTCTGGCGCTGGTGGGAGGCGCAGACGCTCAACCAGCCGACCAGCGTGTCGCGCCGCCTTTGCCGCGACCATTTCCTCTCCTTCAACAAGATGCGGGAGTGGCGCGACCTGCGCGGGCAGCTCGCCGCGCTCTGCCGGCGCGCCGGCTTCGACACGACGCGCGACACGGGCGGCGATGTTGGCCTGCACCGCGCCCTGCTGACGGGCCTGCTGGGGCGCATCGGACACCGGGATCCCGAGACTGGCGAGTACCGGGGGGCCAACGGCATCCGCTTCGCGCTCTTCCCCGGATCCGGCCTGGCCCGCCGCCCGCCCGAGTGGATCCTGGCGGCGGAACTCGTCGACACCTCGCGCCTCTTCGCGCGCGAGGCGGCCGTGCTCGATCCCTCCTGGCTCGAACCCCTCGCCGGGGATCTGTGCCGACGCAGCTACCACTCGCCCGCCTGGGACGGCGAGTCGGGCTTTGTCCGCGCGACGGAACGGGTGACGCTCTTCGGGCTCGTGATCGTCGAGGGCCGCCGCTGCGACTACAGCCGCATCAATCCCACCGCCTGCCGCGATCTTTTCATCCGCCATGCCCTGGTGGCGGGCGACTGCCCGCGGCCGCCGGAGTGGCTGGCCACGAACCAGCGCCTGCTGGACGCGATCCGCCTGCAGGAGGAGAAGACCCGCCGTCTCGGGCAGTTGCTGGATGTCGAACGCCTGGTCGCCTGGTTCGACGGGCGGCTCCCCCCCGGGATCGCCAGCGCCCCCGACCTGCACCGCTGGACGCGGCGCGCCTCCGCCGCCGAAGTCGACGCCCTGCGCCTGCGGGCCGACGACTGGATGGTCGCCGACGACCAGGCCTCCGGTTTTCCCGACGCCCTGCGGGTGAGCGGGATCGACCTGCCGCTGACCTACCGCCATGCCTACGGCACCGACGACGATGGCATCACCTGCACGGTCGCCCGCGGACAGGCCGCGCTGCTGCGGAGCTGGCCGGCCGACTGGCTCGTTCCGGGTGCCCTGGCGGAGAAGGTGCGCTGGATGCTTGGCGTGCTGCCCACCGCGCAGCGGCGCGCCATCGGCAGTCTGGCCGACGCCACGACCCGCTGCCTGACCCATCTGCGCCCCGGCCGCGCGCCGCTGGCCGACGCCCTGGCCGATGCTGTGCGGGAGACCTTCGGCATCCGGGTCGACGCCTCGCTCTGGCGCGAGGAGAACTGCCCGCCGCATTTGCGCGTCCGCTTCGTGATCGTCGGCGATCAGGGGGAGACCCTGGCGGCCGGCCGGGATCGCGAGGCCCTGCTGCGCGGGCTGGGGCTCGACGGAGGGGTGTCGCCCGCGGCGCCGGACAGCCCCTGGCATCAGGATCGCTTGACGGCGTGGACGTGCGGCACGCTGCCCGCGCAGGTCGATGTCGGCCGCGCGGGCTGGCCGCTCGTCAACTACCCCGCGCTGCAGGATGCGGGTGACAGCGTGGATCTGCGGCTCTTCGCCGACGCCGGCGCGGCGCGCGCGTGCCACCGCGGCGGGGTGCTGCGCCTGCTGCTGCTGGCCCTGGGGCGCGAGGCCCGCCACCTGGCGCAGCTCCCGGCGTGGCCGCTGCAGGCCGCCGTCATGCTGCGGCAGATGGAATACGCTCCCGACAAGCTGGGCGAGGACTTCGCCGCCGCCGTGGCGGCCCATGTCTTTCTCGACGACCAGCCCGAGATCCGCGATCCCGAGGCGTTCGCCGGCCGGCTGGCCGCCGGCCGGAGCCGCCTGCATGCCGCGCGGCACGAGTGGCTGCCCCTTGTCACCACGGTCATCGTGCAGGCCGCCGCCCGCCAGGCGGAACTGGAGCGGCTGCCGCCCGGTCCGGCGGCCGACGACCTGCTCGATCAACTGGCCTGGCTGATCTTTCCCGGGTTCGTGCGGGTGGTGCCGTGGGCGCGCCTGCAGCAGGTGCCGAGGTACCTCGAGGCGATCCGGCTGCGGCTCGAGCGACGCGCGCTGAATGCGGCGGGCGATGCGCGGCGGCAGGCCGAGGTCGCCCCGCACTGGTCGCGCTACATGCGGCTGGTCAGCGCCGATCCCCCCCCGCGCCACGACCGGGTGGCGCTGGACGAGTACCGCTGGCTGGTCGAGGAGTTCCGCGTCTCGTGCTTCGCGCAGGAACTCAAGACGGCGGTTCCCGTCAGCGCCAAGCGGCTCGATGCCCAGTGGCGGC
>JAAYZJ010000480.1 GCA_012514915.1 Lentisphaerota bacterium
ACCGGGGCCCGCGCCGGCGTCCCAGGCGGGTGCCACGAGACGCTCCTCGCCCGGGGAGAGCAGGGCGGGGCGGTTCATCACCAGGGAGATGTCGGCAACCGGGGCCGCCTCCGCCCGGGACGGCAGTCCCCAGAGTTCGACATCGATCTGCGCGAACATGGGGCGGATGCCCGGCGTGATCGACGCGCGGCGCAGCAGGGTTGCGCGGTTGGTGAACGCGGCGTAATGGGCCGCCCCGGTAGCATAGCGCACGCGTGTCCAGGGGTGGCGCAAGCCCCTGCCGGTCATGCCGGGCGCGCAGACCTCGTAGGCCAGCCCGAGATCCTCGAAGGCCGCCGGCGGCATCCGTTCGACCTTGGGCGTGCAGACCGGCCGCGTATTCCAGTGCTCCGCCACCGGTTCGGCGTAGGGTTCGTAGCCGATGCGGGCGTCTGCCGGTCCGCATTGGGCGAGCCAGCCGCGCAACAGCGCGCGGGTGTCGTGCTGCCCGAAGGCCGAGGCCATGCGCAGGCCGCCAGCGGCGTTGTGGACGATCGCGGCGGCGAGCAGGATGACCTGCGCCGCGGCGGCCAGGCGCCGGAGGCCCGCGGCGCCGCCGCGCATCAGATCGGCAAGCGGTAGGACCAACGTGACCGCCAGCACTGGGAGCAGGGGCAGAAACTCCTGATTCCGGAACCAGGGGAGACCCGCCATCACATAGACAACAAACAGCAGGCCGAAAAACGGCAGCACCCCCCAGGCGCCGCGCCAGCGGCGATTCAGCCACCGTGGAAAGGCCAGCAGCACCAGGATCCCCGCCGCCCAGCCGGACAGGGCGGCGGCATCGAGCAGCGCGCGGCTCTTCCACAGGCGCGCGGCTCCCGGCACGCGGGCCATCTCGCCCAGCAGCCCGGCCATTTCTCCGTAGGTCCGCTGCGCGATATGGCGCGTGTTCGACATGAAAAAGTCGAAATCCCCGTAGATCAAGGGTGTCGCCCAGATGAATCCCGCGGCCAGCAGCAGCAGCGCGGCGAGCACGCCGCCCGCGCGCGCGCGGCGGGAGAGTCCCCGACGACCGGCCAGGATCCAGACGGCGACGGGCGGCAGGAGCAGCAGGGGAAGCAGCGTGTACTTGCAGCCGAACGCCACGCCCGCCGTCAGCGCGGCCGCCAGCGCCAGGCGGCGCCGCTGTTCCCGCAGCGCGGCCGCCAGCAGCCAGAGGGTCAGCACCTGCATGGCGAGCATCACGGCGTCGGTCTCGGCATAGTGGCCATGCTCGATGACCAGGGGGTGCATCCCGAACCAGGCGGCGGCCAACCAGGCGGCCAGACGATTGTCGAGCAGGCGGCCGGCCAGTCCGAACACCATCATGGCCGCGGCCGCCATGAACCCCGCGTTCCACAGGCGCGCCCGGAGGAGATGGTCGACCTCCGGGGGGGATGCCGTGCGCACGCGCCCCGGCGCCAGCCAGCGTTCCGCGAGCCGATGGATGCGGCCGGCGGCCTCCTCGGCGCGGCGCGCCACGCGCATGATTTCAAAATAGCCGCCGGGATAGACGCGCTCGCCGACGTAGGCGGTGTGCCGGGTCCCCACGAGCCAGCGGACAATGACCTGCTCGTCGGGGTGCACCCGCTCCCACCGGGCGCCCCGCACGCACAACGCCAGCGTGCCAAGGCCCAGCGCCAGCACCGCCAGCACGACCCATCCACGCCGCATCCCCTGCCGCGAAACCATGCTTACGTTCACGAACCCCTCGCTTCCGCCGACCCTGACCCTGCATCCCGCATACGGCTACTTTACGGCATACCTGGAAAATGCAAAAATGACCGCATGCCGCCCGTCCCCATCATCGTACCGGCTCTTGACCCGGATGACAACCTTCCCGCGTTGCTGCGCGCCATCCTGCGCGACAGCCGCGCGCGGCCAGTCATCCTGGTCGACGATGGCAGCGGGCCGGCCGCCGCGCCCCACCTGGCCGCCGCGGCGGGCCTACCGGGCGTCGTCCGGCTGGAGCATCCCCGCAATCTCGGCAAGGGCGCCGCGATCAAGACGGCGATCCGCTATTGCCTCGACCACATCCCCGACTGCCCCGGCGTGGTGACCGCCGACAGTGACGGACAGCACACGCCGGCCGACATTCTCGCCACGGCCGTGGCGCTGGCGGATCATCCCGGCGGGCTCATTCTCGGCGTGCGCGACTTCCGCGCGCCGGGCATTCCGGCCCGCAGCCGGCTGGGCAACCGCCTGAGCCGGCTGGTCTACCGCCTGGCCGGCGTGCACGTCGCCGACACCCAGACGGGGCTGCGCGGCATTCCCCGCCACCTGTTGCCGGCGCTGCTGGATATCCCCTACGACCGGTACGAGTTCGAAACGGCCATGCTGATCGAAGCGGCCCGCCGGAACCTCGCGGTGCAGGAACAGCCAATCCGGACCGTCTACCTGAACCAGAACCGCGGCTCGCACTTCGCACCCCTGCGCGACTCGATCCGCATCTACCGGGTGCTGTGGCGCAACACGGCGCGCCAGATGCGGCGCTTCATCGCGACGGCGCTGGCCTCGGCCGCGCTCGACCTGCTCCTCTTCTCCCTGCTGTTCCACTGGCTGCTGCCCGGACTGGGCGTGCCGCACCTGCTGGGCGCCACGCTGCTGGCGCGGGCGGTGTCGGCCTTTTTCAACTACCTGATGAACCGCAACTACGTGTTCCGATCCCCCGGACACTGGGATCACCGCTCGTTCACCCGTTACGCCGCCCTGTGCCTCCTGCTGGCCGGCGCCTCCTACGGCGGCATGCGCCTCCTCCTGCCGCTCGTGCCGGCCTCCCGCGCCACGGGCCTCAAGGCCGGCGTCGACCTGGCCCTTTTCCTCATCAGTTTCGCGGTGCAGAAGGGCGTCGTCTTCCGGGCGCGCGCCGGCCGTGCACCGTCCAGTTCCGGCCGTGCGGACGTTCCCGCCGTCCAAACCCGCCACGCCGATGTCTGAGTCATCGACAAGACGCGCGGGGCACCGGCTGGCGGCCGCGTTCACGGCGCTCTGGGCAACCCTGGGGCTGCTGCCGGCGGGAGGCTGCCGGCCGCACGCGACCCTGGATGCCCCCGTCCTGATGTACCACAGCGTCGAGCCCGATCCGGGCGACTCGGTCTGGAGCGTCTCGACCAACGCTTTCGACCGGCAACTGGCCGACCTGGCCCGGCAGGGCTACACGTCGATCCTGCCGCGGGATCTCGCCCGCGCCCGGCGCGGCTGGCGGCGGCTGCCGCCCAAGCCGGTGATCCTGACCTTCGACGACGGCCTGCTCAACAACCTGCAGTATGCCGAGCCCCTGCTCCGGCAGCATGGCTTCCGCGCCATCTGCTACCTCATCATCGACCGCGTCGCGGATGCTCCCGCGGATCGCCGGACCTGGCGTGAGGCGCCCTGCCTGACCTGGGAGGAAGTCCGCGCCATGCAGCGGCGGGGCACCTTCTCCTTCGGCGTGCATTCGCTGGCGCACACGCCGGACCCGCGCCGGGAGGCCGAAACCGTGGCGTCCGCCCGCCAGGCCTTCCGGCGCCGGACGGGACGCTCCCCCGACTCGTTCTGCTACCCGCACGGGCAGGCGCCCGATGTCCTGCGCGAGGCCGTGCAGGCGGCGGGGTTCACGACCGCCATGGTCTGCGAGGACACCTGGCACGTGTTTTCCCCCACCAACGACCTGCTGCGGATCCCGCGCGTCTCGGTCTACGGCGGACGCCATCCGAAACGCCACGAGAGGCACGGCCTGTTCCGCGATGCCGCGGCCGCCCGGCCGGCAGCGACCTCCCCGCAACCGGACCGTGCCGGCGAACCGGCCCCGGCCCCTCGGCCGGCCGTCCACCCGCATCCCATCCCGAAGCACCCTCCGCCATGATCTTCAGCTCCATCACCTTCCTGTTCTATTTCCTGCCGCTGACGCTGGCGCTGTACTACCTGACGCCACCGCGCTTCAGGAACATCACGGCGCTGCTGGCCAGCCTGCTCTTCTTTGCCTGGGGCGCCCCGCGCTTCATCCTGCTGCTCGTCGTCTCCTGCGCCCTCGACTACTGGGGCAGCCGCCACCTCCATCCCGAACGGCATCCCCTCCCCTTCCGGCGCCGCCTGCTGGCGGCGCTGCTGGTTCTCAACCTGGGGCTGCTGGGGTACTTCAAGTACGCCAACTTCTTCGTGGAGCAGCTCCAGACGGTCATGGGCTGGCTGCGGCTCGACACCTTCGCCTGGCGCAACGTGATCCTCCCCATCGGCATCTCCTTCTTCACCTTCCAGAAGATCAGCTACCTGGTCGACGTCTACCGGGGGGAGGTGCGGCCCGCGCGCCATGCCCTCGACCACCTGCTCTACATCGCGCTGTTTCCCCAGCTCATCGCGGGACCCATCGTCCGCTACCACGACATCGCCCTGCAGCTCGAGCACCGCCGGACGACCCTCGACGATTTTCTCGACGGCATCTGGCGCTTCTGCCTGGGGCTCGCCAAGAAAGTGCTCGTCGCCAACGCCTTCGGCCGCGTGGCCGACGCCATCTTCGGCGTGCCCGCCGGCGAGCTGGTCCCGGTCGAGGCCTGGACCGGCCTGGCGGCTTACGCCTTCCAGCTCTATTTCGATTTCGCCGGCTACTCCGACATGGCCATCGGCCTGGGCGGCATGATGGGGTTCCGTTTCCTCGAAAACTTCAACTTCCCCTACGCGTCGGCCAGCATCACCGAGTTCTGGCGCCGCTGGCACATCTCCCTGGGGCGTTTCATGATGGAGTACCTCTACGTCCCCCTCGGCGGCAACCGCCGCGGCACGAAAAAGACCCTGCGCAACCTCTGGATCGTCTTCATCGCCTCGGGTATCTGGCACGGCGCCTCGTGGAATTTCCTGTTCTGGGGACTGTGGCACGGCCTGCTGATCGCGACGGAGAAGCGGATCGGCGCGGCGCGGCTGGCCCGCGTGCCGCGCCTCCTCGCGGTGCCGCTGACCTTCGTGCTCGTGCTCCTGGGCTGGGTCCTGTTCCGCTGCGACAACCTGCGGCACGCCGGCAAGTTCTACGGCGCGTTGTTCGGCCTGCTCCCCGCCGGCGACGCGCGCTTCTTCCGTTTTGCCGAGATCGCCGCCGACCGATCGCTCTGGCTGGTCGCGCTGATCGCCATCCCCTGTTCGTTCGCACCGCTTTTCATCCGCGGCATAGGCCACCGAGCCGCCTCGACCGAGGCCCCGCCCCCACAGCCGGCCGGCGTCCTGGTGCTCCGCACGGCGCTGGCGGCCGTGCTGCTCGCGCTCGTCGCCACCGAACTCTTCGCCATCGGCTTCAACCCCTTCATCTACTTCCGGTTCTGATATGTCGCAATCCCGCCACCTTCTGCGCACCAGCCTGCAAATCCTGCTGATCGCGGGTTTTCTGCTGCTGCTGCTGACCCCGCATCTCGTCAAAGCGACCCGGCTCGTGCCCGAGCGCCAACTCGTCGGCATCCGCATCGGCGAGGAAAAGCGGCCGTCATTGACGTTCCGGGATTGGTTCAGCACCCGCTACGCCGGCCAGATGGACCGGTGGCTGCGTTCGGAGACGGGGCTGCATGCCCACTTCATCATGCTGAACCGCCAAATCCGCTTCCAGCTTTTCGGGCAAGTCACCCCCGCGCCCATGGAGAAGACCTCGGTCATCGCCGGAACGCCCCCCTGGCTGCATGAGAACCTCTATCTGCTCGAGGCGCTGCGGCGGCCGGTCATCGCGCCCGACCGGCTGGACGCCTACGTCGCCTCGCTGGCCGACATCCAGGCCCGCCTGCGGCGCCACGGCAAGGCCTTCGTCGTCGTGCTGGCCCCGCAGAAGGCGTTGCTGCACAACGGGCATCTGCCCCGCTGGGCGCGCCCGCACGTGGCCGACGAGCACGCCGATTTCCCCGCCTATCTCCGCGCGCTCCGCCGCCACGGGGTCCATCACGTCGACACGATGGCGCTGTTCCGCACCCTGCAGCCCGACCATCCCCACCTCGTGCCGCCGCACGGCGCGCACTGGAGCTATCACGGCGCCTGGATCGCCTGGCTGAACACGCTGACGAACGTCAACGCGCAGCAGGTCATCGCGCCGGTCGAGATCCCGCGCACCGACACCCTGCGGCTGCTCCCTCCCGCGGGGATGGACGACGAACTGCGCGGCCAGCTCAACCTCTACCACTCGGTCTACGCCGCGCCGGTGCCCGCCCGGTACCCGGTGCCCGCCGCGCTCACCAACACCCCCGCGCCCCCGCTCCACGTGATGGTGGTCGGCGACAGCTTCGGCTTCGGACTGGTCGATGCCATGGCGCGCGCGCCGCTGTGCGCCTCCATCCGCTACCTGTACTACATGCGCAACATCTACGAGGCGACCCCGCCGCAGTTCGATCCGCGCCAATCGCCGATCTATTCCCGGCTGCGCAATCTCGGCTTCAAGAAGGACTATGCCGTGCCCGATGCCGAGCTGATGAAGGACGTCAATCTCGTCGTCCTGGTCTGCACCTCGTTCAACATCGACAAGTTCGGCTGGGGATTCGACCGGATGGTCAAGGCGCTTCCCGAGTAGCATCGGGCCCGCTGTCGCGCGACGAGCGGCGGTCCGCGGCCCACATCGCCTGGCGCGCGACGCCCATCAGGATGCTGGCGTCGTCCTCGGTCAGCACGCCGCGCGAGAAGATGCGCTGGAACCCCTGCATCATGTGATCGGCCTTCCGGTCGTTCATGAAGCCGATCGCCAGCATCGCCGCGCGCCAGAGCTCCTGCAGGCGCAGCCGCTGGGTGGCGGCGACCGGCGCCGACTTCTCTTCGGGCGCTTCGAAGGCGCCGCCGGCCTGGAACAGCTCGTAGCAGCAGATCATGACCGCCTGCGCCAGGTTGATCGACGTGTAGGAGGTTCCCGTCGGGATGCGCACCAGATGGGTGCAGCGCGCGATTTCGTCGTTGGCCAGGCCGTTGTCCTCGCGGCCGAACACGAGGGC
>JAAYZJ010000481.1 GCA_012514915.1 Lentisphaerota bacterium
CCAGCATCAACGCACAAGCACCAACCGGCAGCAGCCGAACATTCATCTTCATACACCACGCCTCCGCATGTGTTCTTGTTGACAACGGCGGGCACGGCGCCCTGCCGGTTAAGTCACGATATAGTAGCGCATGGCGACGCCTGAGACAAGCGCGCGGTTCTGAAATCTTTGCGAAATCTTTCGGCAAATTCAGCCATCCGATTCAAGTTCTCCTTGCGCCGACCGGCATAAACACGCAAACTAGCCGCCATGTCAGCCGCCGTCCCGCTATTGGAAATCGACAATCTCGGCCTCGCTTTCACCACGGCGGCGGGGAACACCGCCGTGGTGCGCGGTCTGGGGTTCGTGCTGCGGAGCGGCGAGCGCGCCGCGCTCGTCGGCGAGAGCGGCTGCGGCAAGAGCATGACCTGTCTGGCCATCACCCGGCTGCCGCCGACCGACCGGGCCCGCCTGACCGGCACGATCCGCTTCGGCGGCGCCGACCTGACCACCGACCCCGAGGCGTTGGCGCGGGTGCGGGGCCGCCAGATCGGCTATGTGTTCCAGGATCCGGCCGCCAGCCTGAACCCCGTGATGCGCATCGGCGCGCAGTTGAACGAGGCCCTCGCGGCGGGAGGCCGCCCCGGCATGCCGCGTCGAAGGTGGCGCCAGCAGGCCTGCAAGCTGCTGGAGGACGTGCGGCTACCCCATGCCGAGGCGCTGCTGAAGGCCTATCCCTGCGAGCTCAGCGGCGGCATGCAGCAGCGCGTCATGCTCGCCATGGCGCTGGCCTGCGGGCCGCGGCTGCTGATCGCCGACGAGCCGACCACCGCGCTCGACGTGACGACGCAGGCCGAAGTTCTCGATCTGCTCGATGCGCTCGTCGAGGCGCACGGCATGGCGCTGCTGCTCGTCACCCACAACCTCGGGCTGGTCGCCGGACGTTGTGAAACCCTGCACGTGCTCTACGCCGGGCAGATCGTTGAAACCGGGCCTTCCGCCCGCGTGCTGCGCACCCCCGCCCACCCCTACACCGCCGGGCTGATCCGTGCCGTCCCCACGCTCGACGCCAGCGGCGGCAACGCGTTGCACGACATTCCCGGTACCGTGCCGCCGCCGGGACGCCTCCCCGCAGGCTGCGCCTTTGCGCCGCGCTGCCGATGCCGAAGCGCCGCCTGCCGGACCCCGCCAACCATGCGGACGCTGGCGCCGGGCTGGACCTGCCGCTGCTGGCATCCGCTCGCCGGGACCCCGGCCGCGACACCCGAGGTGCTGTCATGATCAGCCTGGCAGCCGAGCAGATCACGGTCGGCTTCACGCGCCGCGGCACCGGCCCGTTTCTGGCGCTCGACAAGGTCTCGCTGGAGTTGCCACCGGGCGCCGCCGTCGGACTGATCGGCGAGAGCGGCAGCGGCAAGAGCACCCTGGCGCGCGTGCTGACGGGGCTGCTGACTCCCGATACCGGGCGCGTCCTGCTCGACGGCCGCGAAGTGCCTCCCGCCCAGGCGGCCGCGCGGCTGCGGCGCCAGGTGCAGATGATCTTCCAGGACGCCGCCGGTGCGCTCAACCCGCGCCAGACCGTGTTCGCCGCGCTGGCCGAGGTTTTGACCGTCATCCGGCGCCTGCGCGGCAGCCGCGCAGCCCTCGAGGCCTGCATTGCCGATCTCCTGGAGCAGGTCGGCCTGCCTGCCGGGCTGGCCGACCGCTACCCGCGCGAACTGAGCGGCGGGCAGTGCCAGCGCGTCTGCATCGCCCGTGCCCTGGCGGTCGAGCCGGCGGTGTTGATCGCCGACGAGCCGGTTTCGGCGCTCGATGTCTCGGTGCAGGCGCGCATCCTGAAGCTTCTCGCGCGGCTGCGGCGCGAGCGCGGGCTCACCCTGCTTCTGATCGCGCACGACCTGGCGGTCGTCGGCGCCGTCTGCGAACAGGCGGTCGTCCTGCAATCGGGGCGGGTGGTCGAAGCCGGCCCGCCCGGGCTCCTGTTCCGCTCGCCGCGGCATCCCTACACCCGCCGGCTGCTCGACGCCGTCCCCGACCTCGGCCGCGCGCTGCAAATGCTTCCCCCTAACAACTCACAGGAGACCGCATGAAACAACCATTGCGCATCGCGATCATCGGCGCCGGCGCCCGCGCGCTCGAGGGCTATGGCAAGCACTTCCGCCAGTACGATCCCGCCCCCCAGCTCGTGGCGGTCGCGGAGCCCAACCCCGTCTTTCTGGAGCGGACGCTGCGCGATCTGGAACTGACGCGAGCTGACGTCCGGACCTACGATACATGGGAAGCGCTGCTCGAGCACGAGACCGAGCTCGATGCCGCCGTGATCGGCACGCCCAACCACCTCCATCACGGCCCCGCCATGATTCTCCTGCAGCGCCGCGTCCCTTTCGTGCTGGAAAAGCCGATGGCGACGACCGAGCAGGACTGCCGCGACATCCACCTCGCCGCGCGGAGCGCGGGTGTGACCGTGCAACTGGGGTTCGTGCTCAGGTCGGCGCCGATGTACCGCAAGATCCGCGAGATCATCGACAGCGGCGTCATCGGGCAGGTGATCTCGATCCAGGCCGACGAATTCGTGGGGCCGTTCGTCTCGTCGATCCTGTTCCGCGGAAGCTGGCGGCGGCTGCGCAAGTTCTCGGGCGGCGCCATGCTGGAGAAGTGCTGCCACGACATGGATCTGATCAACTGGATGGCCGGCTCACGGCCGATCGCCGTCCATTCCTTCGGCGGCCGCCGCACCTTCACCCCGAACGCAGCGCTGGCCGACCGCTGCCCCGACTGTTCTGCCAACAAAACCTGTGCCTACGCGCGCGACATCGACAAGCTGGTCGACAGCCACGAGCGCCGCATGGGTGAATACCTCAACGAGGCCGACGCCTGCATCTACAACCTCGATTCCGATCTGAACGACTACCAGAGCGTGCAGCTTCATTACGAGAACGGCGTGATCGCCAACTTCATGCTCAACTTCAACGCCAGCCGCCCCCGCGGCAGCCGCAGCATGACGATTGTCGGTTCGCGCGGCACCCTCTGGGGGTACATCGACGAAATGAAGGTCTTTCACGCCACGACCGGCGCGCGCGAGACGGTCGAGCATCCCGTCAAGTGGGACAACTCGGGGCATGGCGGCGGCGACCGCACGCACGCCTTCGCCTTCCTCGACGCCGTGCATGGCCGCCGCGCGCAACCGGCCGCCGGCACCTGGGAGGGCTACCTCAGCGCCATGGTCTGCTTCGCCGCCGACCGTTCGCTGCAGGATGCCCGCCGCGTCAACCTCGACTATGCCCAGGATGGTCTGGTGAGCCTGCGCTGACCTAGACGCGCCAGATCGTCGCCGCGATATGACGCACCCCTCCGTCCTGCTGGATGGGGTCGGTGCGTGTGTTGAAATAGTAGACCGTCAGCAGGGAACCATCGTTCCGCAACACGGTCCGCGGATACCCCAGATCCCAACTGCCGCCGTCATCCCGCAGGACGATTTCCGGTCCCCAGGTAAGCCCGCCGTCCCCGCTCACCGTGGCGCGCACGCCATACGGCGGCTGGCGGTACCCGTA
>JAAYZJ010000053.1 GCA_012514915.1 Lentisphaerota bacterium
GCGCTTTCTCTCCCGCCGCCTGCGGCGGTAAAATCCAGTTCGGGTACGGGGTGATGGGGCGGTACGGTGGTGCGTCACCCGGCTGCGGAGCAGGCTCCGCGATAGAAAGCGCGTGCAGGCACGCGCAAAAATGTTTCGCGCACGAACAACTGCTGGATGCGCAACATTCGCGCGGTTGCACGCAGTCACATGCGCCTTGCTGTAGCCCCTTGTCGCCCACTGCTTGATGCGCAACCATCGCACACCCCGGCCACCAACGAATACCCCGACCGATGTCGTGGCATTGTCATCGAGCCGTCGGCATGCTATGCTGTTGTCCATGAAAATCCAACAAGGTGACGCGATCCATGGCTAGAGTCAATTTTTCCTACGAGAAGCGCCAGCGGGAACTGGCCAAGAAGCGCAAAAAAGAAGAAAAGCGACTGCGCAAGCTGAATGCAGCCGCCCCGGAGGGTGAGACGGCCGCCGCCGATTCACCGGCGCCGGCCGATAAGGATGGTTTCCCGCCGTTGTCGCCGGACGCCTGACCGGCAGCCCGCGACGGCGACCGGTGCTCAAATGCAGTAATCCAACACCGGCACCGCAACCGTTGCCTGGTGCCGCTCGATCATGTCGTGCAGCGTGATCGCCTTCAGGACCGCCGACACTTTCTGATCGACCTCCCGCCAGATCTGCCGCGCGGTGCAATCGTTGCTGCGGCAGCAGGTTCCAGGCGACGACACACACGCGACGACCGCCCCTTGCCCCTCCAGCACCGCGAGGATGTCCAGCAGGGAGATCGTGGCCGGCGATTTCGCCAGCTTGTAGCCGCCATGCGCCCCCAGGGTGGCACGAATGAAGCCCGCCGCCTTGAGCGGGTTCACGACCTGCCAGAGATACTTCTCGGATATGGCCTGGCGCCGCGCGACGTCCTTGAGGGTGACATTTCCCTCGTGCGCGTGGGCGCCCAGGTCCATCAAGAACCGCACGCCGTATCTTCCCTTGGTTGAAATCTTCATCGAACACAAACTCCATAATAACTAGCGAACGTCTAGATGATAGCGTGTTCCGGCGTGGCGGGCAAGGGGAAAAGATCGTGGCACGCGGCGTCGCGGCGTCCTGTCCAGCTATTGAGCGGACGCCGTGGTGGCGTGGTCCGGCGGATCCGCTCCATCAGTGCTCCCGGCTCCCAGTGCGCGGCGGTAGTCGATCGGAAAGATCTTGAGGAAGCGCGGCAACTGGCGAACCCAGTCCGCCAGCAGTGCATGGGCGCGCAGGCTGCCGGTCAAGCGGGCGTGCCGCGCGATCAGCCCGTGCAGCTCATCGGCGTCGGCGGCATCGAGAACCGGCTCGAGGTCGACCTGCGCCAGGTTGCAGCGGCTATCGAACAGACCATCGTCGTCGTACACATAGGCGATGCCGCCGCTCATGCCGGCGGCGACGTTCACGCCGGTCCGCCCGAGGATCACGACGCGGCCGCCCGTCATGTATTCGCAGGCGTGATCTCCCGTTCCCTCGACGACGGCGTGCGCGCCGCTGTTACGGACGGCGAAACGCTCGCCCGCCGCCCCGGCGAGATAGAGCTCGCCGGACGTCGCGCCGTAGAGCAGCGCGTTGCCGGCGAGCACCGGCGCGGCCGTACCCGGTGCCACCCACGCGGGGCGGATGATGATGCACCCTCCCGACAACCCCTTGCCCACCATGTCGTTGGCTTCGCCGGTCAAGTCGATGGTCATCCCGTTCACCGCCCAGGCGCCCAGACTCTGGCCCGCCGTCCCGTTCAGCCGCAGGATGATCGTCTCATCCGGCCAGCCCGCCCCGCCCCGGCGCCGCGCCACGCAACCGGCGATCTTCGCGCCGATCGAACGGTGTACGTTGCGCACCTGCGCCTGGATCTCCGCCCGCTCGCCCCGGTCGATCGCCGCCTGCAGGCGCGGCAGCCAGGCATCGTCGAGCGAGGGCGGCGGCACACGCCGCGCCCCGGCCGCGTCGTCCGGGACGCGCCCCGGCGGATCCGCAACGGCAGCCGGCCGATGGAGCAGCGGTGAGTAATCCAGGCAGGCGGTCCGGGGACCGCCTGCATCCGGATCGCGAACCAGCAGGTCGCTGCGGCCGACCGCTTCGTCCATCGACCGCAACCCGAGCGCCGCCAGCCCTTCACGCGTCTCCTGCGCGACCCAGCGCAGGAAGGCGACCAGATGTTCGGGGCGCCCCTCAAACCGCCGCCGCCGCGCGGGATCCTGCGTCGCGATGCCGACCGGGCAGGCGTTGCAGTTGCACTGCCGCGTCATGACGCAACCCAGGCAGACCAGGGCCGCCGTGGCGAAACCGCACTCGTTGGCACCCAGCAGGGTCGCCAGGAGCACGTCCCGGCCGGTCCTGATCTGCCCGTCCACCTGCAGGCGCACCCGGTCCCGCAGACCGTTGAGGAGCAGCGTCTGCTGTGTCTCGGCCAGCCCGAGCTCCCACGGCATGCCCGCATGCCGGATCGACGTCAGCGGCGCGGCGCCGGTTCCGCCATCGCCGCCGCTGATCACGATCCGGTCGGCCCCCGCCTTGACGACGCCGGCGGCAATCGTGCCGATCCCGCGTTCGGATGCCAGCTTGACCGAGATTTCGGCGGCGGGATTGACCATTCGCAGATCGTCGATCAACTGCTTGATGTCCTCGATCGAGTAGATGTCGTGGTGGGGCGGTGGCGAAATCAGCGCCACGCCGGGCGTCGCATGCCGCACGCGGGCGATGACGGCATCGACCTTGTGTCCCGGCAGATGGCCGCCCTCGCCCGGCTTGGCGCCCTGGGCCATCTTGATCTGCAGCTCGACGGCCTCGGCGCAGTACACGGTCGTCACGCCAAACCGGCCGCTGGCCACCTGGCGGATGGCGTTGCGCGGGCGGTCGCCATTGGGCCGCGTGGCCTGGCGCGCGGGATCCTCGCCGCCTTCGCCGCTGTTGCTGCGCCCGCCGATGCGGTTCATCGCCACCGCCAGGGTTTCATGCGCCTCGGCGCTGATCGATCCGAACGAGATCGCCCCCGTCACGAACCGTTTCAGGATCGCCTCGACCGGTTCCACCGACTCGAGCGGAACGGGGGAGGTCTCCCGAAAGGCGAGCATGTCGCGCAGTGTCAGCGGTGCGCGCGTCCGGTCGTGAACGGCGGCGGTGTATTCGCGATAGACGTCCTCGCGCGCCTCGCGCACCGCCCGCCGCAGCAGGGCGACGACCCGGGGTTCCCAACCGTGGCGCTCGCCCCCGCGGTGCGCGGCATAGAGGCCCCCGCGGGGCAGCGGCGGCACCTCCCCGCCCCGGGCAACCTGCGCCGCGCGCCAGCGCCGGCAGGCGTCTTCCGCCACGGCCTCCAACCCGATCCCTCCCAGCCGCGAGGGCGTGCCGCTGAAATAGCGGCTGATGAACGCCTCCGACAGGCCGAGCGCCTCGAACACCTGGGCGCCCCGGTAGCTGCGCAGCGTGGCGATCCCCATTTTCGACATCACTTTGCGCAGTCCATCGTTGAGGGCGTCGCGCGTGTTTTCCATCGCCCGGATCACGCCGGTCGTTCCCAGCGTCCCCGCCTGCGCCAGCGCGGCGGCACTTTCAAACGCCAGCCAGGGATGAACCGCCGTCGCGCCATACCCCAGCAGCAACGCCACATGCATGACCTCGCGCGGTTCTCCCGAATCGACCAGCAGGGCGGCATCCGTCCGCAGCCCGGCCTGCACCAGATGGCGGTTGACCGCCGAGACCGCCAACAGCGCAGGGATGGGCACGAGGTCGTCGTCGAGTCCATGATCGCTGAGGATGATCAGATGACGCCCCGCGCCGATGGCCTTTTCCGCCTCGCGGCCCAGCTCGTCGAGCGCCGCCGCGAGCCCCGGCGCGCCTGCATCGGCGGCAAAGCCGATGGCCAGCTTGCGGGCCTGGAACCCGGGGATCGTCGAGCCGCGCAGCCATTCGAGATCCTGGCGGGTCAGGACGGGATGCTTCAACTTGATCAACCGTGCCTGTTCCGGTCGCTCATCGAGCAGGTCGGGCGGGTTGCCGATGAAGGTCGTCAGCGACATGACGAGCGCCTCGCGGATCGGATCCATCGGGGGATTCGTCACCTGGGCGAACGTCTGCTTGAAGTAGTTGTACAGGAGCTGGGGCTCTTCGGAGCAGACGGCGGGGGGCAGATCATGGCCCATCGCGCCAATCGCCTCGCGGCCCTGTGCGGCCATGGGGGCCAGCACGGTGTGCAGGTCTTCGCGCGTGTAGCCGAACAGATGCTGGCGCCGCGCCAGCGTCGTGGTGTCGGGCGCGACGGCCGTCATGGCGCCGAACAACCCCTGGATGGCGACGCGATGTTCGTCGACCCAGCGGCGATAGGGGCGGCGACGGGCCATCAGGCTTTTGATTTCGTTGTTCGTCCGCAGGCGATGGTCGACGAGATCGGCCACGATCATCTCCCCGGGCCGGAGCCCACCCCGCTCGACGATCCGGCCGGCGGGCAGGTCGAGCACCCCGCTTTCCGAGGCCAGCACCACCAGCCCCTCGCGCGTGACGGCGTAACGGGCCGGCCGAAGGCCATTGCGGTCCAGCATGGCCCCCACACGGTCGCCGTCGCTGAAGATCACGGCGGCCGGGCCGTCCCACGGCTCCATCAGGCCGGCATGGAATTCGAAGAATCCCCGCAGGTCGGGGCCCATCGGATAGTGCTCGCCCCACGCCTGCGGAATCATCATCATCATGGCATGCGGCAATTCGCGCCCGCCCCGGACGAGGAGTTCGAGCACGTTGTCCAGCGCGGCCGAGTCGCTCAGGCTCGGCTCGATCACCGGCCGCACGGCGGCGGCATCTGCCCCCAGCAGCCCCGTCCCCAGCCGCGATTCACGCGCCTGCATCTGCCGGATGTTCCCCTGGAGGGTGTTGATCTCCCCGTTGTGGGCCAGCAGGCGGAACGGCTGCGCCAGTTCCCAGGAGGGGAAGGTGTTCGTGCTGTAGCGCTGATGCACCACGGCCAGGGCCGATTGAAAGTCGGGATCGGCCAGGTCGCGGTAGTACTGATGAACCTGGCCGCCCATCAGCATCCCCTTGTAGACCAGTGTCCGGCAGGATAGGCTGGCCACATAGAGTCGAAACCCGGGGGTTGGGACGTTCCCGGCCGCGCGTAGGATCGCCTGGCGCGCCACGTACAGGCGCCGGTCCAGCGCCGCCCCGTCAAGCCCGCGGCCATCGACGATGGCCTGCACGACGGCGGGGGCATGCGCGCGCGCCAGGGGGCCCAGCACGGCGGGGTCGACCGGCACATCGCGCCATGCGAGCAGCGCCAAGCCCTCGCGCTGGAGCCCCTCGGCGATCACCTGCCGCGCCGCGCGGTTGGCCGTCTCCTCGCGCGCCAGGAAGAACATGCCCACGCCATAGCGCCCCGCCGGCGGAAGCCGCAGCGGCAACTGCCGTCGCAGCAGCCGATCCGGCACCTGCGTCAGGATGCCGGCCCCATCGCCCGTGCAGGTATCGCCCCCGGAAGCCCCGCGGTGCAGCAGGTTGTTCAGAATGTCGCCCGCCTGCTTCACGATCGCATGTCCGGCGACGCCGTCGAGGCGCGCCAGAAACGCCACGCCACAGGCGTCATGCTCAAACGAAGGATCGTAAAGCCCCTGCGCGGCGGGGCCCGACAAAGACGGAGGGTGGTGCGGGGCGGGCATCGTATCCTTTCCGAGGTCGGGGGTGCTCCTGCGGCTGCACCCCATCATGACCGACAACAACTTCGCAAAGGCTATGCCAACCCGGCCGGACCGCTTCCGAAGCGCAAACACCCGCCATTCTGCTGCCTGCTCCCCCTCGGCACCCAACCGCGACCGACAGATTTGTCGGGCGCGCCATCCGGCTCGCGGCAGAAATGTAGCGGCGGAATCGGCACTCGTGCACGGACCGCGGTGATCCGGTCACGGGTGTGCTGCCCGTTGTTCCGCCTGAAGGGAGTGTTGACTTATTGCGAATCCCAGCTGTTTTTTGAATCAGGAACTCATGAAATCAGGAAATTGTTTGTGGAAACCGCGCTTTTCTGCATCCTTCTTGCGTTCTTGAGTTCCTGATTAATGTGCGCCGGGAATAAATCACCAGTCCCTGAAGCGGGGCGTCACGCCCCGAAGGGGTTCTCGCCGGGATAGCGCGTGCCGGCCGGCAGGGGCGTGTGGAGCGCCGCGACGCCCAGCAGGCGCACGGCGTCGAACAGCGTCCGCCCGGCATGGGCGAAGCCGAAGCCGCCGTGGTGCGGGAAACGCCGCTCGATCAGCACATGGCGGTAGAAGCGCGCGAAATCGCGAATCCCGACGACCCCGATACTGCCGAAGGAGTGCGGCGCGATGTCGAGAAACTCCCCTTCGGCCAGGTAGCTCTCCAGCCGCGCATCAGCCGTGCCCTGCAGACGGAACAGCGTCGTCGGCCCGGGCCGGATCTGCCCTTCGAGCGTGCCGCGCGTCACGTCGGGCGCGGCGCCGCCCTCCAGGCCGCGGTTCATGATGAGCTGGTACTTCATGGCGCACGACTTCATGCAGGAACTGCAGGTGTTGCCGCAGTGGAAGCCCATGAAGAGGTCGCGTGCCGCGATCCCCTGCAGCCTGGCGCCCCGCAGGAGTTCGGCGGGGACCGAGTTGTTGATGTCGAGCAGCGTCGCGGGCTGCAGCGTGGCGCACTGCAGCATGTATTCCGAGAGCGCGCCGTACAGGTCGACCTCGCAGGCGACGGGGATGCCGCGCCCCGCGAGCCGGCTGTTGATGTAGCAGGGGACGAACCCAAACGCCCGCTCGAAAGCGGGCCAGCACTTGTTGGCGAACACGCCGTACGCGGAGGCCCCCAGATTCTGTTCGTAGAATTTCGTCAGCGCCAACTCGTATTGAGCCAGGCGCGGCAGGAGATCGGGCCACGCACAGCGCCCGTTGAGCTCCCGCGCCATGTCGGCGGCGATGGCCGCGATCGCGGTCTGATCCGACGCGGCGTCCTCGAAGGCGGCGAGCAGGTCGAGTTCGGAGTTCTCCATCACCGCGACGCCCAGATCGACGAGCGGCTGGATCGGCGCGTGGCAGGCGAGGAAGTCCTGCGGGCGCGGCCCGAAGCCGAACACCTTGAGGTTGCGGATCCCGACCACCACCCGGGCGACCGCCGCGAAGTCGGCGATCATCCGCGCGATTTCGCGCGGCAGGCCAACGGGCGCCTGCGGCACATGCACCGGCAAGCGGCGCAGGCCGATGTTGTAGGAACAGTTCAGCAGACCGCAGAGCGCGTCGCCGCGGTCGGTCGCCAGCACCGCGCGGTTCTCCTCGGCGGCGGCGCAGGCCATGCGCGGACCGGGAAAACGCTGCAGAAAGAGGGTCGTCGGGCCCTCGGGGCCGAAGTTGCCCAGATAGGCCACCGCCGCGTTGCAGCCCCGGGCAAGGAGTTCGTCGCAGGCCGCCACGGCCTGCTGCTCGTTTTCGATGGTGACCGAGGCCGCCACGGCATCGACCTTGAGTTTCTTCAGCTCCCGCATCACGGCCGCCAGCCGCTTCTGGGTCAACGACACGGGGAAACAGTCGCGCGACACGCCGACGATGCCGAGCCTGATAGCCGGGGTGTTCATGAGTTGCATGTTCGGTCTCCTCTGTGGTCGCCGGGCTGGCCGTAGTAGGCGCCGGGGCCGTGCTTGCGGGAATAATGCTTGTCGGTCAGGTAATCGGGCAGCGGCGCGGCCGCGGGATTCAGCATCCAGGTGAGGGCCGCCATCCGGGCGACGGCCTCCAGCGCGACGGCGTTGGCCACGGCCTGGCCGGGATCGGCGCCCCAGGCGAAGGGACCGTGCCCGGCGGCCAGGACGGCGGGCATGGCAACGGGGTCGAGGCCGCGGAAGCGTGCGACGATCAACGCGCCGATCGCGGCCTCGTAGTGTCCCTGGACTTCCTCGCGGGACGGGAGGCGCGCCACGGGCACCGTGCCGCGGAAATGGTCGGCGTGCGTCGTGCCGAGGCAGGGGAGCTCGCGTCCCGCCTGGGCGAACGCCGTGGCGTGCGTGCTGTGGGTATGCACGATACCACCGATGCCGGGAAAGGCCCGGTAGAGGGCGGCGTGCGTCGGCGTGTCCGACGAGGGGGCATGGCGCCCCTCGCGCACCTGGCCGTCCAGATCGACGACCACCATCGCCTCCGGGGTCAGGCGGTTATACGGCACGCCGCTGGGCTTGATCACCAGCAGACGGCTCTCCCGGTCGAAACCGCTGGCATTGCCCCAGGTCAGGCTGACGAGCCCCTGGCGCACGAGTTCGAGGTTGGCGGTGCAGACGAGCGCTTTCAGGGTGTCGAGCATGTGTGGTGGGCCGTGTGGGTCGATCCGCTAGCGGCTGCGCCGCGCCTCGCGGATCGCGATCAGGCGTTTCATGACGGCGCTCATCGAACCGTTCCAGGCCGGCGTGCCGAACCCGTCGTGAAGCTGGCGGTAGAGCGTCAGGAGCTCGCGATAGACGGCCACCGACGCGGGGTTGGGTTGGTAGGTCAAGTCGCGGACGCGGCAGAGACGCTGCTGGGCGGCCGCGGCGGAGGGGAAGGCCCCCGCGGCAACGGCGCCGAACAGGGCGGCGCCGAGGGCGCAGGTCTGGTCCGAGGCGGCGATGACGAGCGGCAATTCGAGCACGTCGGCGTAGATCTGCATCAGCAGCGGGCTCTTCACGGCGAGTCCGCCGCAGGTGACGACTTGCTCGACGGGAATACCGTATGCGCGGACGCGGTCGATGATCATGCGAGCCCCGAAGGCCGTCGCCTCGACGAGCGCGCGGTGGACTTCGGGCGCCGTGGTGTGGAGCGTCTGGCCAAGCAGCAGGCCGGAAAGCCGGGCATCGGCGAGGATCGTGCGGTTGCCGTTGTTCCAGTCGAGCGCCAGCAGTCCGCTGGCGCCCGGCGCGAGCGCGGCGGCCGCCCGGTCGAGGGCATCCAGCTTCGCGCCGGGCGTGGATCCGAACGCGTCGGGCGTCAGTTGGGCGGCAAACCAGAGGAACAGATCGCCGACGGCCGATTGCCCCGCCTCGATCGCGAGGCATCCGGGGAGGACCGAGCCGTCGACGATGCCGCAGACGCCGGGAATGTCGGGCAC